>NZ_JADOVD010000004.1:0-252910 GCF_015752245.1 Flavobacterium sp. CG_9.10 | reverse complement strand
GGAACTACTTCTGATGCTTTGACAAGAAGTACTCAAGGAACTTCGGTTATTACTTGGACTTTTGATGATGGAAATGGAAACACTACTACAGCTACTCAAAACGTAGTTGTAAAAGATGTCACTAAACCAGTAATCGCTTGTCCAGCAAATGTAACTCTCAACTGTCAAAATGCAACAACAGTTTCAGCCAATGGATCAGCAACAGCGACAGACAACTGTTCAGCTGTAACAATCACATCATCAGATGTATCGACACAGAATGCAGTTAATACTAATGCGGCTTATTATAATTATACAATCACCAGAACCTGGAAAGCCACTGATGTAGCGGGTAACTTCTCAACCTGTGTTCAAACGATCACAGTACAGGATGTAACTGCACCAGTATGGACTACAATAACTGGAACATTGAATAGAAATGTTACTTGTGGAAGTGCGGGTGAACTTGCATCAGCAAATGCATTGGCACCAGTGGCAACGGATAATTGCAGTTCGGTAATTTATACCAAAACTTCCGGTAGTCTTGTAAGCGGACTGAGTAATACCTATACAAATATCTGGATAGCGAAGGATATTTCTAATAATAGTAGTGCTGTCTTTACGCAAGTAATAACGGTCACTCCAGTCACAATTGACGCATCTGCTAGTAGCAATCCTGTGGCAGTTGGTTCTACTGCAACGCTTTCAGCAACGATTAGTCCAGCTGTTGCTAGTGTTTTGGTCACATTTACTCTTGACAATGGTAATGGAGGAATAACTACCTATACCGCAATTACAAATAATTTTGGTGTGGCAAGTACAACTGTATCTAATTTGCCAGTAGAAGTTTATAAAGTGACTGCTGTTGCGGGTGCTGCTTGCGCATCTTCCGTTGCTTATCTACCGATATACGATCCTAATGGTGGCTTTGTAACAGGTGGTGGCTGGATTAGTTCTCCAGCAGGAGCATATACAGCAACTCTGACATTAACAGGAAAAGCAAATTTTGGATTTGTTTCAAAATACAAAAAAGGTTCAAATATACCTGAAGGTAATACAGAGTTTCAGTTCCAAGCAGGGAACCTTAATTTTGCCAGTTCAACTTATGTGTCAGGATCTCTTGTAATTGCAGGTTCTCAGGCCATTTATAAAGGAATTGGAACTATTAATGGCAGCGGAAGCTATAACTTTATGGTTTCAGCCGTTGATGGTCAGATTAGTGGTGGAGGCGGTCTCGATAAATTCCGAATTAAAATATGGAATAGTGCTGGCGTTATTTATGACAATAACAAAGGAGTTTCGGACAATGGTACACCTACGGACGCAACCAAATTAGGAGGAGGTTCAATTGTAATTCATGAGGTAAATAAGAATACTGTTAAAATATTAGAAATTGATAAAAAACCTCTAGAAGCGCTGCAATTCAATGTGATAGCATATCCTAATCCATCAGCTCAATACTTCACAATCGAGACAGTAGGTGGCACTACCGAAAAAGTAGAAATGGTAGTCTTTGATGTTTTAGGCAGAACAATTAAAAATATAGAAAAATCTGACGGCCAACCTATTTTGTTTGGGGAAGAATTACCAACAGGAGTCTATATAGTTGTAGTCAGTCAGGGTCTGAATCAAAAAACAATCAGGCTGATTAAACAATAATCTAATTTTTACAAAGTATTTATAAATTAACTCCATCCTAATCAATATTGGGATGGAGTTTTTTTATAGATGTTGAAGCTCATTTATTAAAGATAAAAATCAATTATTTTTCCTTCTTGCTTTGACAAGTTACGAACCATTCGAGAAAGCTCATAATATTGAATCCAAATGACTGTTTTATAGGTTCGATAGATGAATTTATAGAATAGAAATTAAGGAAAGTACATATAATTTAGAAGTTTCAAAGTAATGGTAAAAGTCAAGTCTTTAAGCTTGGAAAAACCAAGTTTATCAACATGGATTCAATGGTATTCCATTTTAAATAGGTGAAAATAATGCTTTGATTTTTATGCAAAAAAAAACACTCTGAAAACGAATTATCAGAGTGTTTAAATTTAATATAAAGGAGATTTACAAATATTCTCCGTGTTGAGAAATATCTAAACCTAATTCTTCTTTTTCTTCAGAAACTCTTAAAGGAGTAATTTTATTTACGATAAAGAATAAAGCATAAGACGCAGAGAATGCAAATATAGAAACAAGAACTAATGCTTTTAATTGAATTAAAAATAATGTAGCATCACCAAAAATTAAACCTTGGTTATCTCCAACAATCGCATTTACAGATTTTGAAGCAAATACACCTGTCAAAAGCATACCTACCATACCACCAACACCGTGACAAGCAAACACATCTAAGGCATCATCAATTTTACCTTTAGGGAATTTACTCACCACAAGATTACTAACCATACTGGCAATAATACCAATTGCAATTGCATGAGGAATGCTTACGAATCCTGCAGCTGGTGTAATAGCTACTAAACCTACAACAGCACCGATACAGGCTCCCATTGCGGAAAGTTTGTGTCCAAGAATTTTATCAAGAAATACCCAGCCCATTGCAGCAGAAGCGGCGGCAACTGTAGTGGTTCCTAATGCTTGTGCAGCAAGACTACCAGCTCCTACAGCAGATCCTGCATTGAAACCGAACCAACCGAACCACAATAAACCTGTTCCTAATAATACATAGGTAATACGAGCTGGATTTGCTTTTTGTACTTTTCGTTTTCCTAAGAATATTGCTCCTGCTAGAGCAGCCCATCCTGCACTCATGTGTACTACAGTTCCTCCGGCAAAATCCAATACTCCCCATCCAAAAAATAATCCATCTGGATGCCAAGTCATGTGGCATAAAGGTGCATAAACGAATAATATGAATAAAACCATAAATAACAAATAAGCCCAGAAACGTACACGTTCTGCGAAAGCTCCTGTTATCAACGCTGGTGTAATAATTGCAAATTTTGCTTGAAATAAGGCAAACAAGATCATTGGAATGGTTGGAGCCAATTCCCAAGCAGTGTTAGCACTTACGCCTTGAAAAAATAAGTTTGGAATAGGATTTCCAATTAATCCGCCTATTGTTGGTCCAAAACACAATCCAAATCCAACAACAACCCATAGTACGGTTACGATAACCATAGCCATAAAACTTTGTAATACGGTACTAATTACATTCTTTTTACCTACCATTCCGCCATAAAAAAATCCAAGTCCAGGAGTCATTAATAATACAAGCGCTGTGGCAACTATCATCCAAGCTGTATCTCCAGTATCTAATTTTAATGCAACAACGTGGGCACCTAGTGTTGTGGATTCTGCAAAGAGATTAATTGAAAAAATCGATAATACTAGAATGGTGATCAATATCACACTCAAAATAATTTTTCGCATTGTTTTTAGTTTTAAATTTCGATAAAAATATAAAATGATTCTAAACCCCTATTAAAATACGAGTATATTTTTTTATTTTTATTAATTTTTCAATTTACCCCCTATTATTTTATAGGTATGTTAGAATTTAAAGTGTAATTTAATAATTTATTAATCTTGTTTTTATAAATAATTAATCTTTTCGGGAATTATTAAAATTTTGATAGTTTTTAGAGATAAAAAAAATGTATCAATATGATGGCCCATCAATCGATACATTTTTTATAAAAATCAGTAAAAAAATTATTATTTTAAAATATGTTGGCTTAAGATTTTATACACTTCATTTATATTATTACTTCCCTTTCCAAATTGTTTCGAAATTGGAGTGCTCTCACTGTTTAGCCAAATTTTTAATTCAGCATCCATGTCGAGTATTCCGGCACTTTCTTTCGAGAATTTTTTGATGCTCGAATAAGGAATTGACATGTAATCTACCTTAGTTCCAACCAATTGCTTCTCCACCAGAATTAGTCGTTTATTGGTGAAAATAAACATATCCCGAATAAGTTTATACGCTTTTTCGATTATCTCTCCGTCAATGAGAATGGGTTCAAATTCTCTTGAAATATTTTCGATATTAACTTCTGATGCGTTGCCTAAAATGGCATTAAATAGTCCCATGATTTTAATTTTGATTATATTTTTCTTTGTATCTGTTATTCAGTTGACTTTGATGCGTTTCCAGACTTATCATTCGACCCTGAATAAAAGCATTAGTCAATTTATTTGTTCTCATATCCAAAGCATCGCCTTGTGATATGAATAATGTAGCATCTTTGCCTTCTTCTAGAGTTCCACATTGTTTGTCGATTCCTAATATTTTCGCGGTATTAAAGGTAATCAATTGTAACGCTTGTTCTTTATCTAAACCATAAGCGGCACAAGTTCCTGCTAAGAAAGGTAAATTTCGAGTATTCATTCTTTCATGACCGCCACTGTTCTCTAACCCTACCAGTACCCCTTTGTCGGTTAATAATTTAGCATTTTTGTATGGTAAATCAATATCTTGATCATCATTTTCAGGCATATCATGAACGCGTTTCAGCAACACGCCAATATTATTTTTTTGTAATAAAGCGGCTGTTTTGTAGGCTTCATATCCACCAACAATTACCATTCTTTTTACACTGTTTTCTTTAGCTAATTGCACTGCATCAATAATTTGTTTTTCCTCATTGGCATGAATATATAATGTTTCAGTTCCATCAAATAAACCTAGGGTGGCTTCAAAAATTAAATTTCTCTCTTTTGCAATGTTGCCTGAATAGGCTTTGGCACTAGATAAAAAACTAGTGATTTCCGAGGCTTGCTTACTATAGTCTTTATTCGCTTCAATAGTTCCTGGTTCAAACCAAGATCCGGTTCTCTTAAAACTGGAAGGAAAATTAAGATGGATTCCGTCATTTTCTTTTATCAGTGCATCTTTCCAGTTCCACGCATCAAGTTGTACAATGGATGAAGTTCCAGAAATTCTACCTCCACGAGGTGTAATTTGAGCAATTAGTACACCATTTGGACGTACTGTTTCAATCACTTTTGAATCGGCGGTGTAAGCAATGATACTTTTTACGTGGGGATTAATACTTCCTATTTCCTCCTCATCATCCGAAGATTTTACTGCATCGATTTCTACTAAACCTAGTGTTGAGTTTGGCGCAATAAATCCCGGATAAACATGTTTACCACTTGCGTCAATTGTCGTTTCAAAGGCATCTTTTGCCAATCGAATTAAAGTTGCATCGGCGACTAATGTGATTTTTCCATCAATAAATCCTATGGCACTGTTCTCAATTATTTTTCCATTGCCTAAATGAGCAGTACCATTTAAGATTAGAATGGATTTTGATTGCTTTGGAGCTGGTGTTTGTTGCGCTTTTGTAATTATTGGCACAAAAAGAACCAACAATAGCATACATATATTTTTACTCATAATTTTTGTATTTTTTGTGTTTGTGAATCTTCAATTTCAGGTTTTTATTGTTCTAAAGTATCACACTGGTATTCTTTCTTCTCCGCTTTTTTAGGTTCTTGAGTAATCATTCCTTTATTTTTTTCTTGCAATAATTGACCTATTAACTCATTTCTTTCTTTGGCAATAGCTACCCTTTGGTCTTCATCTTTTTGAACGTCGAAATATACTACGCCTTCAATTATTGTTTTTTCGGCTTTAGCATAAATAGATAAAGGATTATTGTTCCATAAAACGACATCAGCATCTTTACCCACTTTTATACTTCCTACTTTATCATCAATATGTAATAATTTTGCAGGATTCAAAGTCACGAATTTCCAAGCTTCTTCTTCTGATATATTTCCGTATTTTACCGCTTTGGCAGCTTCTTGGTTTAATCTTCTGGACATTTCCGCATCATCTGAATTGTAGGCTACCACAACTCCTGCATTATGAAGAATAGGTCCGTTATAAGGAATTGCATCATTCACTTCAAATTTATAAGCCCACCAATCTGCAAAAGTAGAAGCGCCAACACCATGTTCTTTCATTTTGTCGGCTACTTTATAACCCTCAAGAATATGAGTAAAAGTATTGATTCTAAAATTGAATTTTTCGGCTACATTCATCATCATTAATATCTCCGATTGTACATAAGAGTGACAAGTAATAAAACGTTCTTTATTCAATATTTCTGCTAAGGTTTGCAATTCTAAATCTACCCTAGGCGCTTTATTTTTTCCTTTATTGGCTTTATAATTTTTCCAGGCAGTATCATATTCTTTGGCACGTTGGAAATAATCGGTAAAAACCTGCTCAACTCCCATTCTTGATTGCGGAAAACGAGTAGGATTTGTAATACCCCGGTTGGCTTGTTTTACATTTTCTCCCAATGCAAATTTGATGAATTTAGGTTGGTCTTTGTAGAGCATTTCTTCCGCTGATAAGCCCCATTTCCATTTTACTATCGCTGAGCGTCCTCCAATTGGATTTGCAGAACCGTGCAGTAATTGAGAAGTGGTAACGCCACCGGCTAAATCTCTATAAATATTAGTATCTTCGGAATTGACAACATCTTGAATTGTTACTTCAGCACTAGAATTGTGTCCGCCTTCATTAACTCCGGTAGAAATCGCAATATGTGAATGTTCATCAATGATTCCACTCGTTAGATGCTTTCCTTTTGCATCAATAATTGTTGCTGAAGCATCAGAAATATTTTTTCCTATTGATGCAATTTTACCATTTTTAACTAATACATCTGTCTCTTCTAAAATACCGTCTTTTTCATTGGTCCAAACCGTGGCATTCTTAAATAATAAAGTTTGAGGAGTTAATTTTTTTGAAGTTCCGTAAGCCACATTTGGAAATGTTGTGGCAATAATGGTATTATTTTTTTCCAATTTTAAAGAATCGATTGGTTTTATAAATGGAGCAGTTCTTACAGCAGACCATTTTACCTCATTTCCATTGAATAAAATTGCTTTTCCAGAAAGTAATTGAATATCATCGATGTATCCTATTAGTCTCGAGAAAGTTGTTTTCGTTGAATCCGCAGATTTCATTACAGTTGAAATCCAATTATTCGAAACCGAAAGTTTGGAGCTGACTTTTTTGGAATCAACCGTCGTAATTATTGATTTTGGAGCAGCAATCTCACCGCTGATTTTCCATTTGTACTTTTGATTATCCACGCTCAAATCGTAATCGCCGCGTATATCTTTAATTGTTATGTCGTTAACAACAAACTTGTTTCCTTGAACCCAGTTTTCATAAAGTATTGTTTTTTCATCGAAAATTTCTCCAGAAGTTATTACAAAATCGGCGAAACTACCGGTTTTTAAACTTCCTATTTCGTTACTTTTTCCCAAAATCGAAGCTGGAATTGTTGTCAACGCTTCTAATGCTTTGGTTTTATCAAAACCATATTTAATGGCTTTTAGAAGATTTGTTCTAAAATCTTCCACCTTTTTTAATTTGTCGGTAGTCAAAGCGAAAACAATACCGTTATCAGACAAAACTTTAAGATTAGTAGGAGCCTGGTTCCAAAAACGCAAATCTTTCAATTCCATTTGGTTGGCTTGGTTTGGATCTGAAACATCATAAGCTTCAGGGAAATTAATTGGGATAATTAATTTTGAATTGGTTTTTTTTATTTCATCGATTCTTTCGAATTCATTTCCTATTCCTTTCAATACATAGTTCAAGCCAAATTCCTTAGCTATTTTTGAAGCTCTTAAACTATTTAACTTATCACCCGAATCAAATATTTGAATTAGATTTTCATTTTTGGATAATGCTTCCAATGCTAAATCTTTGGTTATGCTATTTCCATTTTTATACCAATCTAGATCCAAATACATTTGACGCAACAATGCCATCATTCCCATTAAGGAACTAGGGTAAGATTGATTTGTTGTTGTACTTCGCGTAAACCCAAAATGATTGGTCACTTTCTCAGATAGCAATCGAGTGTTTTTATCAAAATTGTTTAAAGCAATTAAGGTTCCTGTTCCACGAGCAATTCCATCTTGTACATGCGTGCCAACCACTCCAAATCCAGCTTTTAATAACTCTTCAGCTTTAGGTTGGTCGTAATTGAAATTCTGATATCCATTAACATCCGAACGAATATTTTCATTCCAATAATGACCTTCAATTTTTGTGTCATATGTTGGAGTTCTTCCTGCCGCAGAATTATTTTTTGGTTTTTCTATTCCAAAGCTGGTGTAGATATCAATAAAAGAGGGATAAATTGACCTACCCGCGAGATTAATCGTGGTGCAATTTTTTGGGATAATACTATTGGTTCCAACGCTAATTACTTTGCCGTTTTGAATTAATAAAGTACCGTTTTCGATAATTTGTGTGGGTGTCACATAAATTTTGGCATTTGTAAAAGCGGTGAAATTGTGATTGATATTTTGAACACCTTCATTATTTGGAAAATATTCTTGGGCATAAATTTTGGGTAATGAAACACTTAAAAAGAGCAGAAGTAAGATTTTTTTCATGGTTTGGTTTGTAAATATTGCCTAAAAATATATAAAATGTAAAGGTGAACAGTGTAATTAATTCATTTTAACATTTGTTTACCCTTCGATGGATAAAATTCATTTTAATTGTTTATTAATTTATACAGATAAGTAAATATTTTAGAGGTTTTTGGGCGTTTTATTAAATGATGTATAATTATTTGTATTTATTAGAAATGTTTTTACTAATTTTCATACAAAATTAACAAACATGCTAGTTAAAGTTTTCGGAAGTGCCGTTTTTGGAGTTGAGGCGACAACTATTACAGTTGAAGTAAATATTGATAAAGGAATAGGCTATCATTTGGTTGGTTTACCAGATAACGCCATTAAAGAAAGCAGTTATAGAATTGCCGCTGCATTGAAGAATAACGGGTACGCGATGCCAGGCAAAAAAATCACCATTAATATGGCTCCCGCCGATTTACGCAAGGAAGGTTCCGCATATGACTTGACTTTAGCAATAGGAATTCTTGTGGCTTCCGCCCAAATTAAAGCAGATGAAGTTGATAAATACATCATTATGGGAGAGCTTTCTCTCGATGGTGGTTTACAACCTATACGAGGGGCTTTGCCTATCGCCATAAAAGCGAAAGAAGAAGGTTTTAAAGGTTTTTTTCTTCCAATACAAAATGTGAAGGAAGCAGCAATTGTTACTGGATTAGATGTTTATGGTGTTGAGAATGTACAAGAAGTCATTGATTTTTTAGAAGGAAAAGGAACTTTAGAACCAACAGTAATTGATACCAGAGCGGAATTTTATAAAGATTTAGATTTTCCTGAGTTTGATTTTTCAGATGTAAAAGGGCAGGAGAGTATTAAGAGGTGTATGGAAATAGCTGCCGCCGGTGGTCACAATATTATTTTGATTGGTCCACCTGGAGCAGGAAAAACGATGCTTGCCAAACGTTTACCGAGTATTTTACCACCAATGACTTTGCGAGAAGCATTAGAAACAACCAAAATACATAGTGTAGCTGGAAAACTCAAAGAAGTAGGATTGATGAATCAACGTCCGTTTAGGAGTCCGCATCATACCATTTCGAATGTTGCCTTAGTAGGAGGCGGAAGTTATCCACAACCCGGTGAAATTTCCATGGCACATAACGGTGTTTTGTTTCTAGATGAATTACCGGAGTTTAAACGGGATGTTCTGGAAGTAATGCGTCAGCCTTTAGAAGATAGGGAAGTTACTATTTCTCGAGCCAAATTCACGGTTACTTATCCATCGTCATTTATGCTGGTTGCCAGTATGAATCCAAGTCCGAGTGGTTTTTTCAACGATCCGGATTCGCCGCAAACTTCTTCGCCGCATGAAATGCAACGATATTTGAGTAAAATTTCGGGACCTTTATTGGATAGAATCGACATTCATATTGAAGTGACCCCAGTTCCTTTCGAGAAATTATCCGATGACAGAAAAGCGGAAAGCAGTGTTGATATTCGAAAAAGGGTGACGGCTGCGAGGGAAATTCAAACGGGACGTTTTGAACAAATGGAAAACATACATTACAACGCGCAAATGAATACCAAACATATCAGGGAGCATTGCGCTCTTGATGATGTTTCGAAACAACTATTGAAAACCGCAATGGAGCGATTGAATCTTTCAGCTCGCGCTTATGACAGAATATTAAAAGTAGCCCGAACAATCGCTGATCTTGATGCAGCTCCAAAGGTTGTTTCCAGCCATATTGCCGAAGCAATACAGTATAGAAGTTTGGATCGTGATGGATGGTTGGGCTAAAATAGATTTCAGATTTTTGATTAACGATTTTTGATTAACGATTTTTGATATTTAGATGTTTAGACTGCGCTCCGCAAAGTCTCCGACTTTGAGGTAGTGACTCTCGGTTTTCAACCGATTTTATTTTGGATTGTTTGATTTTATGTCAGTCACAGACTGACAAACGCATCCTCAAAGTCAGAGACTTTGCGGAGCGAGGCTAGTAATTTATTAGTCCGTTACATACTGACGAACGCATCCTCGACTTGGATACTTTGTATCGTGTGAGCGAGGATTTCAGATTTAATGCTCCGCAAAGTCTCCGACTTTGAGGTAGTGATTTTCAGTCTCAGACTGACCCTAAAAAGACTAAATGAAAGATAAAGAAGGATTTATAATTCGAGATCAATCCAAACCGCATTTTATAACAGCAACGGTTGTAGACTGGGTTGATGTTTTTTCTAGAAAAACCTATAAAGATTGTATTATCGAAAGCTTGGATTTTTGCATTAAAAACAAAGGAATGATTTTGTATGGATTTGTAATTATGTCCAATCACATTCATTTAATTATTCAATCAGAAAATAATAAATTATCTGACTTGATTCGGGATTTCAAGAAGTTTACAGCAAAGACTATTTTGAGTAAAATAGAAAATGAGCCAGAAAGTAGAGCCGATTGGATGCTGAAACGTTTTGAATTTGCTTGTAAAAGTCACAGTCGAAATGAAAAATATCAGTTCTGGCAATATGGGAATCATCCTGAAGAAATTTTTTCAGAAAAGTTCTTTTGGTAGAAATTGGATTATATACATTTGAATCCTGTTCGAGCAGGAATAGTGGCCAAAGCTTCTCTTTATATATATTCCAGTGCTTCCAATTATGTTGAAGATAGTGGAATTATAACAATTACAAAAGTTGATAATCCGGTAATTGATGTTTTGAAACCACAATCGATTAGTACTTTTGATAATTGGTGACAAAGGTCGGAGACCTTATTACACATCCTCAAAGTCAGAGACTTTGCGGAGCTGGACTTCACAATCCGGTAATTGATGTTTTGAAACCATAATCGATTAGTACTTTTGATAAGTGGTGTCAAAGGTCGGAGACCTTATTACACATCCTCAAAGTCAGAGACTTTGCGGAGCGGGAGTTCACAATCCAGTAATTGATGTTTTGAAAACACAATCGATTAGTACTTTGGATAAGTGGTGACAAAGGTCGGAGACCTTATTACACATCCTCAAAGTCAGAGACTTTGCGGAGCGGGAGTTCACAATCCAGTATTTGATGTTTTGAAAACACAATCGATTAGTACTTTGGATAAGTGTTGACAAAGGTCGGAGACCTTATTACACATCCTCAAAGTCAGAGACTTTGCGGAGCGAGCGAATAGGGAAGAAAGAAAAGTATAGAAATAAATAAGTTAAAAAAGAGATTTCGATAGAAATCTCTTTTATTTTTGCCACATGTTAGAAATTCTGTACCAAGACGAATATATTATTGCAATTAATAAACCAAGTGGATTGTTGGTTCATAAATCATTTTATGCGCGCGATGCAAAAGTGTTTGCTATTCAAGAATTGAGAAATCAAATAGGAGGACAGCATGTTTATCCTATTCATCGGTTGGATCGCAAAACATCTGGTGTCTTGTTATTTGCTTTGGATACAGCCGTGTTAAAAATTATGAATGATCGTTTTGCCACACGCGACGTCGAAAAAAAATATTTAGCAATTTTACGGGGTTGGTCACCCGAAGAACTAACGATTAATTATGATTTAACCAATGATGATGGTATTGTACAAAATGCAATAACCTACTTTCATCGCTTGCAAAGTACCGAAATCGAATTAAAATTTAACAATAAACTAACGTCACGATATTGTTTGGTAGAAGCGATTCCTGAAACTGGACGTATGCATCAATTACGAAAACATTTCAAACATATTTTTCATCCCATTTTAGGAAGTCGCCCGAATGGTTGTAACAAACAAAATAAATTATGGTTGGAGAATTTTGAACTGAAAGGAATGATGCTTCATGCGCATCAGTTAATTTTTAATCATCCAATAACAAATGAACAGCTTATCTTGAATGCAAAGATTAATGAAGAGTTTAGCAGAGTAGGTACTATTCTTAATCTAGATTTGAATACGTATGAATAGAATACTAATTTTTAAAGTAATGCTTTAAATTATCTTCTTAATTTGAAACAACAGTTTTTAGTATAAAGGGGAGTAGATTTCAGCTTTTTGATCAACGATTTTTGATTTCAGATGTTTATCACAACGCTCCCCAAAGTCTTCGACTTTGAGGAAGTGACTTTCGGTTTTTAGCCGATTTTGTTTTTTTAATGTTTGAATTTTAAGGTCAGTCGGAGACTGAAAAACACATACTCAAAGTCGGAGACTTTGCGTAGCAGGGTAGATTTTTGATTTTTGATCAACGATTTTTGATTTCAGATGTTTAAACTCTGTAAAGTTGATCACGCAATTGCTAGCAAGTGAGTAACTTTATTATCCTGCAAGGTTTCTAAGACCTTGTAAGTATGTTTGGAATATTTTTAATACCTACAAGTCAAAAAAAAGACCTTGCAGGAGTTATCAGGTCAATTACACAATGATTGGAATGGGTACGGATTGCAAATCCGCTATCGGGGTTTTATTTATATTCTCCGTATCGTTGAAGAAAATATTCAAACTTTTCAAAGTCAAAAAATATTGGAACAACTAAAAGCTCATTAATCATTTCGGATTTGACGTTGTCAATCTCGTAACTCAAAAATAATTCTTCGTCATATGAATTATTGTCAAAAATAATTTTTAGAATTTGTATATCAATTTCATTAATACTAAATTCTTTGCTGAAACTATCGCTGAATTTGTCATATTCTTCGATATAAGTATCAATTCGAATTATATTTTCTCGGTTATATTTTTTCATTATATTTTTTGGCAAATTTGGTAAGCTTGCCATTAAAGTTCTATCTTCAAAGGACTATTAGCGGTAAGAATGCTTTCTTAAAAGTATTGTGGTGACTTCATATATTCTTTATAAAAATCATTTGAGAAATAAGTAATTGCTAAAATTAAAATAAGGAAGTGAATTAACGAAAGCCAAATAAATTCATACGATGTTTTTCTTTTTTCAAATTTTCTCTCAAAAACATAATTTATAAAAGTTATAATGACAATAAATCCAATTGAAATTAATGTAAATCTTTCTACTTGTATTCGAATTATAGCCATAAGTCTTTCGATATTTGGAACTCTAACTATCATTGCATATGAAACATAAGCGTAAAAAATTATATATATTAATCCCGCAAAATTGATTAGATATTTTATGAATTTTTTCATACTTATATTATATTTCGCTCAATTTTTGGCGAGCTTGCACACAACGAATATACAGTTCTAACAAAATTTACAAAGCCAACCAATTTAGTATTGATATGAATGATAATGGCCAAACTATTTCATTTCAAATATATTAAATTTTTCTTACAAACCGTCTAGTTATTGTATGTTCAACGGAGTAATTTGCAAAATGGTATTATGAAAGTAAAAACGCTCTAAATAGCCCCGATAGCAATGAAAAACCTAGTAAGAGCTGGTGTTCAGCTCTTACTAGGTTTGTAATGTATAGCGGGAAATATGTTCTTAAAAAACGAAAATATTCTGCTCCTAAAAAACAATAAAAATAATTATCTATTAGAACGTCTGTCAGTATTTTGACTCGGACGTCTTGGACCAAAACTGTTGTTGCTGCTACGGTTTGTAGTGTCTGTTTTTGGTTTTCGCGGAGTTGAATCGCGTTGTTGTCTTCCCTGGCCTTGTTTAATTGGCTCTTTTGAAGCGTTTGGATCGGGTTCGAAACCTTTGATGTTTTCTTTAGGCAAATTCAAACCCACTAGTTTTTCTATATCACGTAAAAAAACAGTTTCGTCTGGACTGAATAAAGAAATAGCTTCTCCATTTGCTCCAGCTCTTCCAGTTCTACCTATTCGGTGTACGTAATCTTCGGGAATATTCGGCAATTCAAAATTTATAACATGAGGTAATAATGGAATGTCTAAACCTCTAGCGGCAATATCAGTAGCTACTAAAGCAGTTAGGCTTCCGTCTTTGAAACCCGCTAAAGCTTTGGTTCGTGCACCTTGACCTTTGTTACCGTGAATGGCTGCTGCTTTGATTCCGGCACTAATCATGCTTTCAGTCAGTTTATTAGCACCTTGTTTGGTGCGGGTGAAAACCAAAATTTGTTTCCAGTTCCCTTCGGTAATCAATTTAATTATTAATTCGGTTTTTTTCTCTTTTGCAACAGGATATACGATTTGAGTAATGGCATCCACTGTTGTATTTTCTGGGGTTGCCTCGACATGAACTGGATGGTGCAAAATACCCATTGCTAATTTCTTGATATCTTTTGAAAAGGTTGCAGAAAACATCAAGTTTTGCCTTTTTGAAGGTAATACTTTCAGGATGCGCTCAATATCTCGTAAAAATCCCATGTCGAGCATACGGTCAGCTTCATCTAAAACTAAAATTTCTACTTTGGCAAGTGATACTAAACCTTGATTTTGCAAATCGATTAATCGACCGGGAGTTGCAACTAAAATATCAATTCCTTGGCGCAATAATGCAACTTGTGGTTTTTGGTTTACGCCTCCAAAAATTACGGTACTGCGCAAATCTAAAAACTCACTGTATTCTTTAATATTGGCATATATTTGAGCTGCCAGTTCACGCGTTGGAGTTAATATTAGGGCACGAACGGGTCTGTGACTTAAGTGTTTTCCTTGCGATAATAGTTGTAATATGGGTAGGGTAAAACCAGCTGTTTTTCCTGTTCCTGTTTGTGCGGATGCTAATACATCTTTACCTTCTAAAATGGGCGGTATTGCTTTTTTTTGTATTGGAGAAGGTGTTGTGTATCCTTTTTTGCTGATTGCTTTTAATAAAGCATCATTTAATCCTAATGAGTTGAATGACATAAATGGTGTTTATGAAGCAATCACAATTATGTAGTTTGCTTCTTTAATTGGGCGCAAAGATACTGCTAATTTTTCGATGTACTTTTGATTGCTTGACGTTGTTTATTAAAGTGAGTGTTGTTTTAACCTTTTGCAAACGAAAAAAATAGGACTATTTGCCCTATTTTTTTATTTGAAAATTTTTTAAAATAAACTTTATTGTATTTCTGAAAAAGTATTGCCTTGTTTAATATCGCCAGTTTCATATCCTTTTTTAAACCAATACATTCTTTGTTTAGAAGTTCCGTGTGTAAAAGAATCAGGAACTACTTGACCTTGCATTTTGGATTGAATTGCATCATCACCTACAGCATTGGCTGCACTTAGAGCTTCCTCAATGTCTCCAACTTCAAGAACATTATTCGTTTTCTGGTTGCGATTGGTCCAAACGCCGGCATAAAAATCCGCTTGTAATTCTAGTGCAACAGATAATTTATTAGCATCAGCTTCACTTTTACCTTCTTGGGCTTGTCTCATTTTGGTCGAAGTCCCCAACAAAGTTTGAACATGATGACCAATTTCATGCGCAATTACATACGCGATTGCAAAATCACCGCCTTTAGCACCAAATTTTGATTTTAGTTCGTCAAAGAAACCCAGATCTATATATACTTTTTGGTCTTCAGGACAGTAAAATGGACCAGAAGCTGATGAGGCTCCACCACAAGCTGTTTGAACACCATCTCTAAAAAGCACTAATTTTGGATTTTTATAAACTTCACCGTTTTCAGTAAAAATTTTACTCCATACATCTTCATTATCAGCTAAAATTACGCGGACAAATTTACCCATCTCCTCATCTTCTTTACTTAGAGGTATGCCAGATTCCGTTTGTGTAGTTTGGCTACCTTGTAACTGTTCCAAAATAGGAGTCAATTGTTGTGCATTTTGCCCACCAAAAGTATTTATCAATAGAATTATAATTCCTATTATTCCACCGCCAACAGCAACTTTTCCTCCAGAGAGCGTTCTGCGGTCTTCTACGTTGTCACTTTCTCTTCTTCCTAGCCATTTCATAATATGATGTGTTAAGTGATTTGTATTTTCAAAATTACTACTAATTTAGATTGATTTTTTTAAATAAGATTAAATTTTCACAATAATTTAATCCTTATAATCAGTTTGTCCATTTCAAAATGGCGTCTTCAATAATCCCTTTTATTATAGGTTTTGCAATATAGTCATTCATTCCAGCCGCTAAACATTTGTCTTTTTCCTCTTTTTCAGTGCCGGCTGTAGTTGCAATAATAGGAACATTGTAACCGGATTGTAGTTTGCGTATTTCTTTTGTCGCTTCGTACCCATTCATAAGTGGCATTTGAATATCCATGAAAATAATATCTGGATTTATAGTTTCAAATTGAAGAAAAGCTTCTTTACCATTTGGAATTTCAAAAATTGTCGCATTAGGAAACAAATTTTTAATGATTGTTTTAAGCAAGAACATATTAACTGTATTATCCTCCACAAGCATTATTTTTAACTTTTGATAGTACTTAATCGATTTGGATATAGGCTCTCTAGTTATATCAGGAATGGTAATTTGCTTTATTTCTTCGGAGATTACATCGCTTATTTCTAAATCTAAATAAAAATAAAAGGCGCTTCCAAAATTAAAAGTACTTTCCAATTGTAAATGACTATTCATTAAACCTAATAATTGGTTAGAGATCGTAAGACCTAATCCAGTCCCTCCAAATTTTCTTGTTGTCGAATTATCTTCTTGAGAAAATGCCTTAAATATTTTCTTTTTGTTTTCTTCTAAGATTCCAATTCCTGTATCTATAACGGAAAACAGAATTCTGGCTTTCGAATCATATGTTTTTTCAACTACAGAAACATTTAATTTTATGGAACCTTTTTCAGTGAATTTTACAGCATTTGATAATAGATTAATTAATATTTGCTTCAATCGAACATTATCAATCCAAAAATATTCCGGCACATCAGATGCAATGTTCAATTGTAAATCTAAATTTTTTTGATTTGATTCATATAATATCAAATCAGTAATTTGCGCCAATGTTTCCCTTATTTCATTTTTTTCTATAAATAAGTCTAATTTCCCTGCTTCAATTTTGGAAAAATCAAGGATGTCATTGATGATGTCTAATAATGAACTAGCAGATTGATTGATCGTGGTCATGTATTTCTCTTGCGTTTTCCCTAGATGGGTTTTCATCAATAAATCAGTAAAACCAATTATTCCATTTAATGGAGTTCTGATTTCGTGACTCATGTTAGCAAGAAATTCAGATTTTGCCTTATTGGACGCTTCAGCTAATTCTTTGGCTTTAATAAAAGTTTCAGTTTGTTTTCTTTCCGTGACATCAATGAAAATGCCTTCAATAAACGCGATTTTTCCGTCTTTATATACGACATCGCCAAATTCTTCTACCCAAACAATGTTTTTATTTTTGTGTTCAATTCGGTATGTTAAATGAAGTGGTCTACCATTTTCAATGGCATTTTGTTGCTCAAGAATAGTTTGTTCTTTATCTTCGGGTACAATCAAATCTATAAACGACAATTTATTTTCTAGAAAATCTGATTTTGGATAACCAGTTAGTTTTTCTATTTCATCATTGATGTATATTTTAGTGGCGTATTGGTCGTGTTTTGACAAATAAACAGTACCAGGAATATTATTAGCCAGTAATCTAAATTTTTCCTCACTTTCATAAATGGCCGTTTCATTGGAGATTCGTTCAATGGATGAAGCAATATTTCTGGCCAAAGTTTGTAAAATATTAACTTCATCTTCATTCCACGTTCTTTCACTTTGCGTGTCATCAAATCCTAAAAAGCCATGAAATTTGTTTTTGACAAAAATTGGAAAAAGAATCAAAGAGGTTACATCTATTGTCTGTAATTTAGTTTGCAACGATTTATTTTCAATTTTTGCAATTATCGCTTCATAAATTTTATTGTTCAGCAGCGGAGTCAATAATTCCTCAAAGTAAGAATGAGGTAAATTTTGTAGCTTAATGTTATTTTGAGTTAATTTATCATTATCAATAATCCATCTGTATTTTTGACTAATGCATTTCGTCTCAGGATTATTTTCATAATAATATGCTCTGTGAGATTTTGTTGCTTTTCCCATTATAATAAGAACATCAGAAAAAATATCGTTGATGTCATTACTGTTTAGAAATTTTTCGGTACAAAGTGCCATTGCCGAGAGAAGTTCACTCTTGTATTCCAATTTTTTCTCGGCTTCAAGCCTCATATTTGATAGTATCAATAAAGAAATTATATCAGAAATCGTTCTGGCAAAATTTATATCTTCATTATCCCATTTTTTCTCTTGTCTAGTAGTTTCAAAACAGATTAGTCCTGTTAATTCCCCATTGATAGTAATAGGAATATCGAGCAAAGATTTAATATTATTATCTAAAAAGTAGTTTTCAGTAAACTCTGATATTTCTATTTTGTCGAAAACATCAGTGGCACAAATTTGTTTTTTATTTTTTATTGATTCGAAATAAAAAGGAAAATCTTTACTTTCCAAAACAGTTCCTTTTGAAAATTCATCAATATCAATTGAATATAAAATTTCACATTGTATCGCTTCCTCAGTATAATTCCAATAACTAACTCGATTACATTCAGTAGCTTTTGCAGCGGCTTCAATTATTAATTTTATGCTAGTTTCAAATTTTTCATTTTCACTAAAATTTGTCGTAGATAATTGTTTAATTGTTTTATTATATTCTTCAATTTTTTCTTGACGTATTTTACTTTCGACTTCTATGTCCTTGAACTTGGTAATATCCCTAGCAATGCCTGAAAAGCCAATTATCTTATCCATGTCGTTTCTACGAACAATTACTTTTTGTGAAAGCCACAATTGTTCTCCGTTCTTTTTTATTAGAGGAAATTCAACAGTAGGGAAATGAAGCTCTTTTTTTACCAAATTCTGATAAAAGTCGATTATTTTCTTCGAGTAATCATCTCTAACGAATTCTGAATAATGTCTCGTTAGAATTTCTTTTTTTTCATAACCTATAGATTGAATAGTAAAATCATTTACAAATGTAAAATTACCCTTATCATCAATTTCGAAAATAAAATCAATAGCGTTTTGAATCAAATTTTTATATTGATTCTGAATATGCATTTCATTGGTAACATCTTGTCCAATTCCTATAATTAAATCATTTGAAAATTTTTTGTCTTTCCACTGGATATATTTATAGTCTCCATTTTTGCATTTGAGTCTTCTGGTGAACAATTTATTATCATTGAAATTAATATGATACTTTTCACCATAATATTCAGGATCTTCAGTTAGCTTCCAATAGCCCATTCCCATGACGTCATCGATAGAATACCCTAAAATTGGCTTTATAGTTTCGCTGCAAAACACAATTTCCCCTTTTCTATTTGTAGCAAGAATTAATGAATTTCCATTATTGATGATTTGATTGTTAAATCGGAATTCATCGTTGGTATTTAACCGTAATATGAAGTGAATGTAATTTATGATTACAATTATTACGGAGTTAATAAACAAAACTAAAAATGTTTTTAGAGGAATTAGTTCAAAAACAGAAATAACAGCAAGATAAATAAATACTGTTACAATAAAACCCCAATAAAGTTTTGCAGGTTTTAGAACGGTGTAAGAAAAGAAAAAGGCCACGACAAAAGCTACAATGGGAATAATATCACTGGGAGAGACAATTATATTTCTAGAGATAGAACTAAAATATAATAAAAAACATACGATGAAAATTTGTTGAATATTTCTAAAAAACACTTTGGACCTAGTGCTAATAAAGTACAAAACCATTAAAAACACTCCAACGCTACAATTTAGAAAGAAAAAACTTTTAGGTCTTATTTTTAAAAATTCAAAAGCGATTTCTATGATTGTAAGTATAACTCCTAAAAACAAAAGATAAATTTGATATTCCTTATTTTTGGTAATAGCTTTGGTACTTTTTTCTAGTATATTACTTTTTAATCCGGTTCTTATTTTTAAAATTTTGTAAATTAAAAAAATAATTAAAATAGGAATTATAATGCAAAATAAAATTTGGATTACTAGTGGATTAGACATCCAAAATAAAATTATTTTTTTTGGAATAAAGTATAATTGGCTATAGCAGAATACCATAGAAAAATTTAGATTAGGTTTGAAAGATTTGATTCGGGGATCTTATCTTTTTTGGCTAGTAATATATGATTTTTTTACAAAACACAACCTAAAAAAAGTAGGTTGTGTTTTAATAAAAAAAAAATTCAAATTTAAAGTAATTTATTCAAACTCAGTTTCTGAATCTATTCCTATAATAGACACGTAAATCGCGTAATACATAGAATAAATAAAAGGAATGGTAAAAAATATTCCAATGCAACATCCAATGAATCCTACCATGGACGCTATAAAGCTTACAATTAATAATCCCAAGAGTACTAATGGTTGTTTCGAAACGATTATGATACTGGATTTTATGGCCTCTACAGCTTTTAAATTTCCAAAAATAATCAAGGGAATAGTCAAGAACGTAAGAAATGATACTAGCATTGCAATCAGTGATCCAACAAATTTAATTCCGGAATAATCCAATATCGAGGATAAAACGGAACTAAATATCGAAATCAGCAAAGTTGAAATAACCAATTCAGCAAAATAAGGCTTTTTATAATATTCGAAAATGGTTGAAACATGGAATTCCTCATCTTTTTGAGCACAGTGGGCCATTTTAATTAATCCCGCAGGGAAAGGACTTAACAGGCAAGTTAACAATACAGCTGAAATAATATATAAAATCATATAAATTCCTGTGAAATTTTCAGTTTTTAGATTATCTAACATTTTTTCGTTTAGTGCCGAAACTCCAAAAGTATATATTACTATTCCACCAGCTAGAAGTCCTAATATAACTGAGAATACAAAAATCATCAAACCAGCATACAAGGCGATTTTTTTATAATTTTCAAAGGCTAGGTTAAAAACATTTCCAAAATCGATTTGGTATCCATTGGTTTTTATTTCTTCTATTTTTTCTTGTGTAGTTCTCATCATTTAATTTTTGGTTTTTATTGATTAATTTATTGTTTTATATTTTAAAATAGACTTCTTCAAAAGGAATTCTGAAACGTTCTCCATACACTCCTTCTTCATCCCTAAGTCCACATCCAATAATCATATTTATTTCGACAGAAGCGGGCAGTTGTAGTATTTTTTTTATTCTAATCGAGTCAAAACCTTCCATTGGACAAGTATCATAATTTAGGGCTGCCATACTTATCATAAAATTTTGTGCGGCAAGTCCGGCGCTTTTGTGAGCCACAATTCGCATATCACTTTGACTTACTTGTCTATAAATGGGCTTAAAAATTCCGATAATATAAAAAGCAAGGAATTTTATCGTGCCTAATATGCCAAAAAAATCAGTGTAAATTGTAGGAATGATTTTCTTATAATAATTCAGCGCAAATTTTTCCCTTTTGGAGTATTCCGTTTCTGGTTTATTTCCAAATTGGGATTTTAAAAATGCAATATTTGATTTCATCCTTTTTCTCCACAAATCTTTTCTAACCACCACAACTAGTAATTGTTGTGCTGTTTTCGCACCATTTTGATCAAAACTGGCGACTGCGATTTGCTTAATTATGTCTGGTGATACGATATGGTAAAATTCCCAAAGTTGCATATTACTACTGGTCGCTGCAAGTGTGGCTAAGTGGATGCAATCTTTTACTTTTTGTTCATCAATAGCTTCGTTTTTAAACACCCTAACGGAACGTCTGTATTTTATGGCGTCGCTTACTGATTTTTCACTCCTTAAATCCATTTTAATAGTTTTTGAATGGATTTTAATTTGTCATTATATGGTGCATAACGCATTGGTAAATCCAACCAGTTTGCTTTTTTTACAATTCCTTTTTTATGAGAAAAAGTATCGAAACTTAAACTACCATGATACGCACCTATTCCGCTATGGCCAACCCCACCAAAAGGGAGTCTTTTATTAGAAAAATGCACCACAGTATCGTTTATACAACCTCCTCCAAAAGAATAGTGCTTAATTATTTTTTTTGCGAATTTCTTGTCTTCAGTAAATACGTATAATGATAATGGCTTTTCGTATTTAGAAATTATCCTATTTATATCACCTTCATTTTCATAGGAAAGTATTGGTAACAAGGGACCAAAAATTTCATCTTGCATAATCAAAGTGTCTACACTGGATTCGTCAATAAGGGTAGGGGAGATGTAACAATCTTCTATATCAGTTTGACCTCCAAAAATCACTTTGTTTTCCTCTATCATATTCGCTAAACGAAGCCAGTTTTTGGTATTTATAATTCGGGCATAATCTGGGGATGATTTTGGATTTTCGCCATAAGCTTTAGTGATTTCCAATTTCATGAATTCCATAAAATGTCTTTTCATGTCTTTTTGAATCAAAATATAATCGGGTGCGATACAGGTTTGTCCTGCATTGATAAACTTGCCCCAAACGATTCTTTTTGCTGCTAATTTTAAATTTGCAGTATTGTCAATGATACAGGGATTTTTACCTCCTAATTCAAGAGTTACGGGAGTTAAGTTTTCAGCTGCGGCTTTTGCAACGATTTTCCCCACAGGAACACTTCCTGTAAAAAAGATGTAATCCCAGCGCTCTGAAAGCAGTTTTTGAGAAACTTCAAGACCTCCTTGCTTCACTTGTACATGATTAACAGCGAAAGTTTTATCTATAATTTTTGTGATAATCTCAGAAGTTTTGGGCGTGAGTTCTGAGGGTTTGAGCACCACTTGATTTCCGGCCGCGACAGCTGAAATTAAAGGGCAAAGCGCTAATTGAAACGGATAATTCCAAGGAGCTATAATCAATACTTTGCCGTAAGGTTCTTTATAAATATAATCCGTAGAGGGAAAATTGAGTAGGGATGGAAAAACCTTTTTTGGTCTGGCCCATTTATGTATATTCTTAATGGTATCTTTTAATTCAGAAATCACATAATTAGTTTCTGTGAGCACCGCTTCAAAAGCAGGCTTCTTGAAATCCTGATATAAAGCGTCAATAATTTCATTTTCGTGAGTGATTATGACATTCAGTAACTTAATTAAAGTTTCTTTTCTAGCAGCTATGTTCGTTTTGTAATTCATAGGACACACAATTTATTAAGTGCTATGCAAGTTAATTTTTATAATTTACATAATGAATCATTCTTACAAAAAAAATCATAAAGCGTCCCAAATTGAATCAGAAGGGGTTGGCGCAATAATTTCAATAGTTTCTTTAGAAACGGGATGAATGAAAACTAACTTTCTAGCATGTAAATGTATTCCTCCGTCAGGATTGCTTCGGTCAAAACCGTATTTTAAATCGCCTTTTATCGGTGAACCAATGGCTGAAAGTTGAGCCCGAATTTGATGATGCCTTCCTGTATGAAGATTGATTTCGAGGGCAAAATAATTATTGAGTTCCTTGAATATTTTATAGTCCAAACTGGCTAATTTACTGTCTGGAACTTCCTTTATATGTGCTTTTGAAGTGTTGTTTTTTTCGTTTCTTTTTATGAAATGAACCAATTTATCTTCGTTTTTTTCGGGTTTATTTTTTACAATTGCCCAATATGTTTTTTGCGTTTCACGATTGCTAAATAACTCATTCATGCGGGTCAAAGCCTTACTGGTTCTGGCAAAAACCACGATTCCTGTTGTTGGCCTGTCTAATCTATGGACTACTCCCAGGAATACTTCCCCAGGTTTATTGTATTTGTCTTTTATGTATTCTTTTACAACCTCGCTCAATGGTTTATCTCCCGTTTTGTCCCCTTGTACAATGTCGCCTACGCGTTTATTAACCACAATTAGATGATTGTCTACGTGCAGGATTTGGAGGTTGTCTTTATTGGATATTATTTTCATTACTTACTTAGGGCTTTTGTTTTGATACAAAAATAGAAGTTTTGTAATTGCTTTGGGTTAAAATCAATTGGTCTTTATATTTTTTTGGAATGTCTACCACTCTTTTGGTGGAAATAACAAAAAATATTTTTTTGTTACTACTTAAAACGGAGTCAAGTTCGTTAAATGTTTTCAATATTTGCGCTTTTCCATTTGAATAAAACTGTCCTGAGTAATTCTTGCTTTCCCAATAATATAAAGGAGTTTCCTTATTTGCTGTTGTGATTTTCAGATTTTCCAAAAGGTATTTATCGGAATTAATATAATTATCCACTTTTCCAGTTGCAAATAAGCCAATATAAGCGATGAATACAATAAGTGGAAAAATCAATGAAACCCGAATGGCTACTTTTTTGTTTTTATACTCTGGCCACCAATATACCATCAAAAACATAATGGGTATCGTTACCGGAAGGATATAAGTATGAAGAATATTTCTCGAAATTGTGAAGAAAATTGGTGTCCAAAACAGCCATAAGACCAAAAAGGAAACCCATTTGTTTTTAAGTATTGTTTGTCTGTTTTTCCATAATTTGAATAATACAATCTGTATCCATGGAAAAGCAAAGGCAATTAGGAACAACCAAATCATTCCGAGAGGCACTGATTTTGGATTTCCATACAAATCTCCTTTCCATCCAGATTCCACAAAACGCTTGTAATGTTCCCCAACAATAAAATAATCAAGAAAACCAGGCGTTTGTTGTTCTGCAAAATAATACCAAGGAATTGCGATTATCGCTGATATTAAAATGCCCAGCACAATAGAAAATTTAGAAAATAAATCCTTAAATCTATTTTTGTCAAGACAGCACCATAAAAAAAGCGGCGGAAAGGTCAATACAATTATTAACGGTCCTTTTGCCAATAGACCTAAACCTAAAGCAACAAAAAAGATATAATTCCAAAATGTTTTTCCCGCACTATTCATTGTTTTCCAAAAAGAAAGCATCATCAGTGTAATACAAAAACCCAAAGCTGTATCTGTTGAAACAACTCCGGTATGAATTAAAAATTCGGGCATTGTCAATAAAATAAAACCTGGTAGATAAAAAGAGACGCCACTTTTTTTAGCGATTCGTCCGGTTAGTATTATAAGTAAAAGGTTTAGGATAAAAGAAGGCAATCTTGAAGCAAATTCATTGATGCCGAAAACGGCAAAGCTGACTGCCGACATCCAAGTTGATAATGGTGGCTTTGCCCAAAATGGAACGCCGTAATCAATTTGTAAAACCACCCATTGATTCGTTTCCCACATTATTCGTGCTATTTCGGCATAACGAGCTTCGGTTTTGTCTAATAACGGAACGGTCGCTGTCAGTAATAATCGAAATAGGATGAGAATAATTACAGAAATATAAAGGATATAGGAATTGTTTTTAAATTTATCTGTAAGCATTGTCTATAGGTTTTGGTTAGTGGAATTGTGTAATAGTCTTTTATATTTTTTATTGATTTGGTACAAATCAATCCAAAGTTTAAAAAAGTAGGTTGCTTTTACTTTCGAATTTCCTTTTTCGATCCATGATTTTAAAGGAACTTCATACATTTTTTGGATTGCTTTTTCTTTGCCATAAATAAGCATCATCCTGAAGAATAATTCAACATCAAAAAGCCATTTTGAAAGGAATTCTTTTTCGAATAAAAGCTTGGAAACGTCTTTTGTGAAAACCTTACAACCGCATTGTGTATCGTACACTTTTAAGTCCAATACCTGTGAAATAAAAGTAGCTATAACTCTACCTATCAAAAATCGACTATTTTCACGCTCAATTGTGGATCCAATTTTTCTTATTCGGGAACCAAAGCAAAATACTACTTCCTCCCGCAAATAGGCTTTAAGTTCCATGAATTCTTCAAGTGAGGTCGCTAAATCAGCATCTAGATACCCAATGAATTGGTAGTTAAAATTTTGGTTGCAATAATTAATACCGGTTCTAACTGCTTCCGCCTTTCCTGAATTTTTCAGCAACGAAACAATATGAACCTGACCCGAATGTTTTTCCTGTAAGAGAGTGAGCTCTTGTAGTGTTTTGTCAGTAGAACCATCATTCACAAAACAAATAATTGCCTCAGGTATAGTATCAAGAAACCTAGAATATTCCTTGGATAAAAGGCCTTTTTCTTCATTATAGCAGGGAATAACTATATAAGTAGTAGGTATTTCGAGCATAATGGGTTTGTATTTATTTTAAGACAAATATAGGCATTGGTTCTTTAAGTTACTTTAATAAATGGTTAATACTGTTCATTAGCATTTGGGAAATCACTTGATTTCACATCAGCAACATACTGACCAATTGCAGTCGTCATTCCTTCGTATAGATTCATATAGCGTCTCAAGAAACGAGGACTAAACTCATTATTCATTCCTAACATATCATGGATTACAAGAACCTGACCGTCAACACCGCCACCAGCTCCAATTCCAATCACTGGAATCGAAATGCTTTGAGCCACTTTTTCGGCTAAATGGGCCGGGATTTTTTCAAGAACTAAGGCAAAACATCCCAGTTTTTCAAGCAATTTAGCGTCTTCCATTAGTTTGTCAGCTTCCTCATCTTCTTTGGCACGAACGGTATAGGTTCCAAATTTATAAATGGATTGTGGGGTTAAACCCAAATGTCCCATAACTGGAATTCCTGCATTTAGAATTTTTTTGATTGACTCTTTTATTTCTTTTCCACCTTCCAGTTTCACCGCATGTCCGCCGCTTTCTTTCATAATTCTAATAGCGGAACGCAAGGCTTCTTTCGGGTCTGACTGATAACTTCCAAAAGGTAAATCAACTACAACCAAAGCTCTTTCGATTGCTCTAACTACTGAAGAAGCATGATAAATCATCTGATCTAGAGTGATAGGTAGAGTCGTTTCGTGACCTGCCATAACATTAGATGCAGAATCGCCCACAAGAATCACATCGATTCCAGCAGTATCAACGATTTTTGCCATGGTATAATCATAAGCAGTAAGCATAGAGATTTTTTCACCATTGGCTTTCATTTCAATCAGTGACTTGGTGGTAATTCTTTTGTAATCTTTTTTTGCGACAGACATAGTTCTATTTTTATGAGTTGTAAAAGTAGTAAAACAAATTCTTATGAAACAATAATTACAAGCCATAATTAGACTCTCAAATTTCTAAATTATCTTTAGAAGTCCTAAATCTTTATAAAATCTTTATATTTTGCGCATTTAAAATTATAAAAAACTTACTACATATCCTTTAACTTTAAACTTATAAATCCCAGCAATCGGAAGCAAATTAAAGGTCAATTTCTGTCTAAATTACAGGAGGTAATTGCAATTGTGATACTTCATTTACCGATAATTTGCAATAATAGAAGATAGTTGCGTTTTTTTTTAATAAGAGTATTTAAAATACGTCTGTTTTATTTTTCGGCCGTAATTTGTGCTATTATAATTGATCTCTATTTTTTGTAAATTCCTAAAATTTACAACATCAAATCGAAGGTATCTTGAGCCCCGCACTATTTAGGTTGTTAAAAAAATGTTGTTGAAATTGAAGAAGTTGCTTTTGTACACCAACCAATCGCAAAATTAGAATTGGAAAGAAAAGTAAAGTAAATAATGGAACAATATTCCATAAAAAAAGGATTCGGTGTAAGTCGAATCCTTTTTTTCTTATTAAAAAAAACAGTAATTAGTTTTTCAAATCTGTAAATTTTAAATCAAGAGCAAAGGCAGGGTTTGTTTTCTCTACAATTTTTTCATTTGCTAGAGAAAATTCGGCTGTTTTTCTGATGTCTAATGATGAGGCGCCAATTAGAACTTTGTATTTTCCAGCTTCAGCAATCCAAGCATTTTTATTTGGAACAAATGAAGCTAGATCTTTTATATTTAATGTTAAAACTATGGTTTGACTTTCTCCAGGTTGCAATAAATTGGTTTTACCAAATGCCTTTAATTCTTCTTTTGGTTTGTCAATTGATTTTGATGGAGCTGAAAGGTATAATTCAACTACTTCTTTACCTGCTGTTTTACCTGTATTTTTAATAGTTACAGAAACCGTCATTTTGTTTGTAAATGAAACTGCACCTAATGTAAGATTAGAATAATCAAATGTTGTATATGATAATCCGTAACCAAATTCATAAGCTGGTTTTACATTAAAAGTATTGAAATAACGGTAGCCAACATAGACGCCTTCTTCATAATTTACGCTCGTTGGATTTTCTGCGGGTGTGCCAATCCAGTTTTTGGCAGATGGAGTGTCTTCATATTTTACTGGGAAAGTCATCGTTAATTTTCCTGAAGGGGTTACTTTTCCTAAAAAAACATCAGCAACAGAATTTCCACCTTCTTGACCGGGTTGCCAAGGCAAAAGAATAGCATCTACTTTTTCTCTCCAACTGGCTGTTTCAATTACACCGCCAATATTTAAAATCACAACTACTTTTTTTCCTTTTGCATGAAAAGCTTCAGCAACATTGTTGATTAAAGTAACCTCATCCGGAGCCAAATTAAAATCGGAATCTTCATTCCTATCAGCTGCTTCACCAGCATTTCTTCCAATGGTAATCAAAGCAAGTTCTGATGAATTCGCTTTCTTGGAAATAATTTCTGTATTCAATTCTAATTCAGGAATTCTTTTTGGGGTTGCCAATAATCCGCCTTCTTTCTCGCGACGAGCCATTTCTTTCGCATTTAGGTCGGCAGTATAGGGTTTATACAATCCTTCTAATTCTGTATCGATTGAAAAACCTGAATTGGTAAGTCCGTCAATTAGTGAAACAGAATAAGCTTCGTTTACATCGCCACTGCCCGTTCCACCGGAAATAAAATCGTAAGATGTATTTCCGAAGACGGCCAAAGGAGATGATTTTGAAGTAAAAGGTAAAACATTATTATTTTTCAATAAAATTATTCCTTCAGCCGCAGCTTGTCTGGTAACGTCAGCATTTTCTTTTAAGTTGGGTTTATCAGAATATTTATACTTGTTCATTGCAGGGGATTTCATAACCAATTCCAGTACTCTTCTTAGATTGATATTAATAACCTCTTTTGATAATTTTCCGTTTTTAATATTTTTTAAAATACTTTGTTGTTGAGCATAAAGTCCGGGCATCAATAAATCGTTTCCAGCGGAAAGTTGTTTTACTACATCACTTACCGCATCTTTTTTAAATGCCGACATGAAGTCGTTATAACCACCAAACCAGTCTGACATAACCAGTCCTTTAAAACCCCATTCTTTACGAAGAACCGTAGTCAATAAATCTTTTCTGGCAGAAGTATAAGTGCCGTTTACTAAATTATAGGATGACATTATGGTCCAAGGATTAGCTTCTTTTACAGTAATTTCAAAACCTCTTAAATAAATTTCACGCATGGCTCTTTCGCTTACATGAGCGTTTATGCCCATACGGTTTCTCTCTTGATTATTAGCTGCGAAGTGTTTGATAGAAGTTCCAACACCATTTGATTGAACTCCATTTACCATTGCAGCAGCAATTTTACCAGCAATTAAAGGATCCTCTGAGTAGTATTCAAAATTTCTACCACATAATGGATTTCTGTGAATATTCATTCCAGGGCCTAATAAAACATCAATTCCGTATTCCTTAACTTCATTACCCATCGCTTTTCCCACATTGTAAATAAGCTTTTCATTCCACGTGGAAGCTAAAGCAGTACCAACAGGAAAAGCCGTCGCATAATAAGTATTGCTGTAATTGTCTCTTACTGGTTTAATACGAACTCCTGCCGGACCATCAGAAACTACAATTGCAGGAATTCCTAATCTTTTTATTTCATAAGTTCCACCTGCAGCTCCGGGTACTTTTCCTTGATAACCGCCAAGAATAGGTCTACAAGTGACTGTGTCAAAACCTGGCATTCCTGTTCCTATTAACATACTAGCTTTTTCTTCATCAGTCATTTTATTGATTAAATCTTGGATTCGATCTTCCATAGAAAGCCGATAATCTTCGTATTTATCCAGTTTTCCATTATTATTGAAATCGGTGAAAGTGAATCCGTTTACGGTAATAGTTGGGTCTTTTTCAATCTTGCCATTTCCTGATTTTGTATTCCAAGAAATTCCTGAAAAAACTAATAAAGAAAGCAGCGAAATCTTTGTGATTTTCTGGATAGAATTGTTTTTCATAAAGTTAGATTTAGTTTTTTGGTTATTTTCATTGCTTCATTATGAAGCAATATTAATTATTATTTTTAATATTTGCAAAAAAAATATCTTTAATACTGTTTTATATAATTAGTAAAGTGATAGTTAAAATCAAATTAGTAGATTTGACAACAATTTAAAGCAATGGAATTAAAAAAAATATTGGAAGAAAAATCAGAAGAATCTTGGGCAAATTATCTACCAAATCTTTCTATTGACTGCGTTATATTTGGTTTTCATGATGCCTCTTTAAAAGTTTTGGTTTTACAAATGAAAGAGCAAAACCTTTGGGCGCTTCCCGGTGGATATATTTTAAAACAAGAAAATATAAACGAAGCTGCCAAAAGAATTTTGAAACAGCGTACAGGTGCCGAAAATATATACCTACAACAATTCAGGGTTTTTGGAGATTTGAATCGTTCCGAAGTATTTTTTGATGATTCCGAGGATACACTTTGGAACAAACAACGTTTTATTTCCATTGGGTTTTATGCTTTGGTCGATTATTCTAAGGTGAATCTAATTGTAGACGAACTTTCGGACGCTTGCGAGTGGAGATCAATTGATGAACTGCCTGACTTTATGATGGATCATCGTGCCATTTTCGATAAAGCACTAATCAAACTTCGCAAGCAGTTAAATGACAAACCGATTGGGTACAATCTGCTTTCGGAAAAATTTACCATGCCCGAACTTCAAAAATTGTATGAAATTATTTTGGGGCAAAAATTAAATCGAGGTAATTTTTATCGAAAAATGTTGCGTTACGATATTCTTATAAAACTGGATGAAAGAAGAAAAGGCGGTGCGCACAAAGCGCCGGATTTATATCAATTTGATTTGGATAAATATGGAAAAGCATTGAAAGAAGGACTAAACAGCGGCTGGTAAAAACAAATAAACCAATTATTTTTATTGAATTTATTTTCATTAAAATCAATGCCCCCGTTTTATTAAATGAAAAAAAGAAGCTCAAGTGCTTCTTTTTTCATTTAAACTTATTTTGAAGTAAATGGTTTAATTTTAGTAATTAAATTTTTATCAAATCATTTTTTTTTAAGAATTCCATCTACTACTTTGATATAATCATCAATAGAGTTGGTATTCGTATTTATGGCGACACTATTGTTGTCGTAAGGCGCATACATGTTTATGTTATCGCGGGAAAATAGTCCAACAGTAGGCGTTTGTGCTGAACTTGCCAAATGCATGATTCCACTATCGGCACCAATAAATACTTTGGTATTTGAAATTAATGAAGCGATTTCTCGAACATCTTTACTATAAAAGGTAGGTGCTTTAAATCCTATTTGCGAAACGTTTTCGACAGGTAAAACTTCAATAATGTTATAGTCAGGGTATTCCTTTTTTAATCGTTCATAAAATGGTTCCCACCACGATTCTGAATAGCATTTGTCGCCAGTTGCGAAGGTAAATATGCAAATAGTTTTTTTGTCGTTTTTAATTATGCTTTGCAGTACTTTTTGACCTTCGGTGATTTCAGAAGCACTTAACAATAGGTTTAATGAAGGCACTGGATTGTCATTTTCCTTAAATCCAAGTTTGGTTAAATAATGTCTGAAGTTATAGACAGGATATTTAGCAATATGTTCGTAATCCTGATATTTCGATTTAATATCATCAACATCATCCCCAAAAAATTTGAACTTTGAATTCACAAATTGCGCAGAAAGCCTTCCAGAAGAAGAGTTTTCAACTACATTAATAACAATATCATAAGGGTGTTTTTTTAAGGATAACCAACCTTTAAAATATTTTACTAACTCTTTAAAAGGTTTTCTTGGGAGCTGGATTATTCGCTTGACGTTTTTATAATTTTTAAATACAATTGCCGCCAAGCCTCCATTTACGAATAAATCAATTTCACATTGTGGAAAAGTTGCAATGACTTCTTGAACAAGCGGAGTAATTAATAACTGGTTTCCTAACCTAGGATTTGGTCTGCAAATTAGGATCTTTTTAATCTCTACTTTAGTTAAATCTGTATCTGGATTAAAATGGGAAGTTCCAATGTTTTTAGTTAAACGGTGCATTAGAGTTCTTCTGAATGCATTGATTTCACTTTTTATATTCATGCTTTTGATAAAATTATTTTATGTGTAATGAAAAACTACATCTAATTTTTATTTTAATATTTCTTTTTTCTAAAGAATAATCGTCAAAGAAACGACTTTTTTTATACAATTCAGAATGAAAATTTTCCTCAAAACAAATAAAACAGACTAGCTGCAATCCTCTAAAGTAGTTTATTGGCATATCTTTTGTATTACAAAAATTGGTAGTTTACATATCTAACAATTTAAAAAAGAATCAAAAAGTATGAAATATTTTATTTTAACGCTCCTGCTATCCGGTAGCTTGTATTCTCAAGAACATGTATTTAATGTGCAACGGTATTGTGTAGACGAACTTCCTTTTAAAACCGGAGAATGTGATATTTCAGGAAATGAGTATTCTTTTGTGTTCTTGGATACTCAAAAAAACGATGTTGTATTCTTTTTTACTGACATGAAATTGAAATATAAAATAGTGGACTCTTCAGTGTATTCTCCAGATCCAAATTATATGCTTTATATCTTAGAGAATGAGAAAGGGCAGGTGGAGATGAAAGTAAACAAGCAGAATACCAAAATGGAATTCTTATATCCAAATAATCATATTTATTTGATGGTAGGTAAATCTACTAAATTGTAAGGCAAGCTTGTGTTTATTAAATGTCGCGTTTTAATTTGCAAGTTAGCAATTGGCCTTTTTTACACCCTTTCGGTTCGAATCATCTAAATTTGGTTAGATTTGTAAAAGTGGAAGATGGTTATGACTCACGCAAATACTACTTTATTTTCGGAATATAAGTACATCTACACTCATTTTCCAAGCTTAAAAGTGTTAATCTAATTTTTTTAATATGACATCCAAAAAGACAAATTTTTTAAAATTCGCAAAAATAATTGGTTTATCACTAACTGTTTCCTGCGTGGCGTATGGTTCGCTTAGAGGAGCGAAGGAGTTTCCTAAAACGAATGAAACCGTATTGAATGACACAATTATAAATCAAATTAAAATTGATGTTTCCTTGAGGGATGATATTGTGAATTTTGGAATGGGATTACTAGGGACGCCCTATATTGCGGCTGGCTCCTCCAGGGCTGGGTTTGACTGTTCAGGATTTGTTTATTTTGTTTTTCAACATTTTAAAATTCATGTTCCGCGAAGTTCTTCAGAATTTAAAAATTTCGGAAAAGAAATTCCCATTAATCAAGTCCAAAAAGGAGATATTCTAGTGTTCTTGAGCCCAAGCAGAAATGTTATAGGTCATATAGGTATTGTGACTAATCCAAAAGGAAAGGAAAGTGATTTTATCCACGCATCTTCCAGTCGCGAAATGAAAGTCATTATTACAAGTTTAAAGAAAGAGGGTTATGCACGTAGATTTGTAAAAGCAGTTCGTGTTTTATAAATTTAGAGAAGCTGGGAAATATCTCTGCGAATTCCAACTTTGCTTGATAATGAAATATTGGGATAAAATAGAAAAACGGATTGCCTCTAAGATTTTCTCAATCACAAAATGAAATAGGGATTTGCAATTCTTACCCATTGACAGTTTTATTATAGTTTTCAAAATTATTGTTAGAACTGTTGTTTGTTGCAAAAAAATAAAAAAGTTACGTTCTTTACTTCACAAAAAAAAGCCTTTACACTGCTGTAAAGGCTTTTAAAATAATAAGGTATAAAATTATTTTGGCATAACCACACTATCAATAGCATGAATAACTCCGTTTGAAGCAGCTACATCTGCAAGGATAACCATTGCACTACCACCTTTTTCATCCGTCAACATTACTTTTCCGTCCATCAAGCTTAAAACGATTGTACCTCCTTGAACAGTTTTAACACTGTATTTTCCGTTATTTTTATTGATAGCATCAGTCACTGTTGCAGCGTCAAATTTTCCTGCTACGACATGATAAGTCAAAACTGCTTTTAGTTTTTCTACATTTTCTGGTTTCAATAAACCATCTACAGTTCCTGCAGGAAGTTTTGCAAAGGCAGCGTTATTTGGAGCAAAAACAGTAAAAGGACCCTCTCCACTTAATGTTTCAACTAATCCTGCTGCTTTTACTGCTGTTACAAGCGTTGAGAAATCTGCATTTGCAGAAGCTACACCTACAATGTTTGGTGTTTCGACAACAACCGTTGTATCCATTACTACTGCTGTTGAATCTGTCATCTCTGCTGAATCAGCTTCTTTCTTTTTACCACAAGAAGTAGCGATTACTCCTGATAATAACAATACACTTAATGTTTTTAATAATTTCATAGTCAATGTTTTAAGTTTAAAATAAATTAATACACTCAAAGATACACAATTATATGTTTTGTTTATTTTTTTTAACAAATAATTAAACAAATAATAATGTATGAACTTAATTGGTAGTAATGCTAGTCACTATTGTCTTTATTTAGAAGCAAATTAGGTTTGCCACAATAGGTTGCGAGTGAATCGTTTACTAGAATAAGGAATTATGCTGTTCAAGTAAGTTTTCCCGCCGCAAAAAGTCTTCTAATCTCTTTTTTGTCAAATTTACCAACGCTTGTTTTTGGCACTTCATTTATAAAAACATAATCTCTTGGAATTTGATATTTTACGAAGTCTCTGGATAAAAATTCAATTAATTCTTCATCTGAAACTGTATCTTCATTTCTGACCAAGACTATGGAAGCCAAAGGTTTTTCTACCCATTTTTCGTCTGCGATGGCAATTACGGCCGCTTCTTTAATTTTAGGATGAGCCATTAATGCAGATTCCAAGGCAACACTAGAGATCCATTCGCCTCCGCTTTTTATAAGGTCTTTTGTTCGGTCTTTAATTTCCATATAACCGTCTGCATCGATAGTGCTGACATCGCCCGTCTTAAACCAACCATCTTCCGTAAAACTTTCCTGATTATTGGTTTTAAAATAAGAATTGATAACCCATGCGCCTTTGATTTGTAATTCTCCCATGGTTTTACCATCTGCGGGTGCCAAAGCGCCGTCATCTGTCATAATCCTTAATTCCACACCAGGAAAAGCAGTTCCTTGTTTGGCACGGATGTCCAGTTTTTCGTTATCGGATAAATGGGCATGCTTTATTTGTAATCTGGAAACGGTACCCAAAGGTGATGTTTCTGTCATTCCCCAGGCCTGAACTCCTTTTATCCCGAAATCTTTTTCGAAACCTTCGATAAGACTTTTGGGTAATGCAGATCCCCCTACAAGATATTCTTCCAGTGCTAGTTTTTCTTGTGGTGGATTCTTCTTCATGGCATCATAAACGCCTAACCAAATTGTGGGTACTCCATTTGCTTTAGTAACTTTTTCTTCTTGAAGAATTTTAATAATAGCTTCTGGTTGTAAATTGGAAGAGGGTAGTACCATGTTTGATCCAGACAACAGACATAAATACGGAAATCCCCAAGCCATTACGTGAAATTGTGGTACAATCAATAAAATGGTATCTAGATTACTAAAATTTCCGGCATTTGGTGATATAATGGTTGAAGCATGTAAATACGTTGACCTATGAGAGTATAAAACTCCTTTTGGCAAACCCGTTGTTCCGCTTGTATAACACATTCCGCAAGCATCATTTTCGTTTAACGTGGGCCATTCAAAATCTTGTGATTGCTCTGCCAGTAAATCTTCGTAGTGTATAGTATTTAGCAAAGAGGTTTTAAAGTCTTTAGCGGCATTTATGATCACATAACATTCTACTGTTTCCAGCAGGCTGGCAATTTTTTCTATTAATGGGACTAAAGTTGCATCCACAAAAATAACTTTATCTTCAGAATTGTTGATTATATATTCCGTTTGATGGCTTGTTAACCTAATATTTATAGGATGACAAATAGCTCCTACACCTGAAATACCATAATACAATTCAACGTGAGGCGCGTGGTTCCATGCAAAAGTACCCACCATGTCCCCTTTAGTGATTCCTAATTTTAGTGTCAACGCATTGGCTAACTTTTTACATCGTTTGTACATGTCACCAAAGAGATATTCCTGTCGGGTTCCGTCTGGTAAGTAGCTTATTATTTTTTTATGATGATAGACGCTGTTTCCATATTCAAGAATGGTAGTCGTTGTGAGTGGATAATTCATTATTAAGCCTTCCATACTAAAAAATTTAAAATATTATTTAATTCTATGATGTTACTTGTTGCGTAATATTCAATCAGTTTCCTTTTTTTTTTAAATTCGGTTATTTGACAATTCCCTTTCCTCGACAGCTAGTTCATATACGCTCAATCCGATTTATAACACTTCGGACAACTTTATTATTGTTTAATTAGTTCAACGGGTGCGATTTCCAACTCAACAATAACTTCATTTTTACGATTAATAACTTCAAAAGGGGGATTGTATCCCAAAAAGTAAAATCGGTTTGTGTATTTTATTCCCTCGGCATCCAAAGCTGCCTTCAATTTCTCTTTATATTTTTCTATTTTTTCAGCATTTGCCCAACCGCCAAAGGTAATGGCAGCAACAGTTTTTGCCGGTTCCTCGCGAAACTCTATTCGCGATTGGTTAGGCTGTGGAAGGGTTTCTTTTTTGAATTTTTTGGGAACCATAAACATAACCGTCATGGAATCTTCCAAGGACATGGCTACAGGTGAAGTCATCGCTATTTTTTCATTCTTTTCATTTCCACCAAAAATGTATCCGGCTAAAATTGAGAACCCTTTGCTGGACGCCTCTTTATAATCTTTAGTAGAGAGTTTGACAGAAGAAAACAAAGTTGCTTCGTAGTTACGGATTTCAAATGTGTCGTACTTTTTATTGACTACATATGGATAGGATTCAATATTTTTTTGCTCGTTCATGGCGTATAATTGAACGATGATAAAGGCTACAACGATTACTCCGAGTGAAATTAATAGTATTTTCATTATTTGGATTTAGGGTTATGGCTATTGTATTTTTAATTTCACCAACATTCACGGGCTATAAGCCCTTGGGGTGATTGTAGCAGTTTATTCGCTACCGCATTGTTGAAAGTTATGAAAAAAATGTATCCTATTTACCAAAAAGAAGAAGTCAATTAAAGATTGTATTGAAAGTATAGCTTTATTGATTACCATAATCTTGTCAATTTTTTTCGAAAAATCCTATGGCGTGGATTTGCAATCCTAGTCCAATACCAGTTTTTTTTCATTAGGATAATAATCTTTGTAACTGTTTTAGCTTTAAATTTATTGGTCCTTTACAGTTTTTTTATTGATTCTCTTTGCAATCCTAGAATGCAATTTCCCCATTGATATTAGTCAAAAAGCAACTTCCTTATTCGGTTATTTAACAGTGAAGCTTATAATTTGTACTAGAAAATGAACAAAATAGAGCTCAATATGCTTTATAACAGTATGCCATAAAAAAAAGAGGATATCAAACCCTCTTGAAATCCTTCAAATATTTTTACGATAATTCCATAGGAATGGACTCATGATTGGTTCCTGCCTTCTCGCCGTGACGGGTTCAACAAAGATATCATTACTTCTTCCATTTGCGATTGCTTGGGTTTTGGTTCGCCGCGGTCAAAGTAACGAAGCCTTAACTTTTTTGCGACTTTTTTTTTTGATTTTCAGCGCCCTATTTGTTCAATTACTTTTTTCGCAGCGGCTAATCTTATTTTGTTGTTTTTTTCGATTAGTTTTTCTGTTATCCAATGTTCCAATTTATGGTGCAACGGAATCAAAAGTGAAGCGATTAAAACCATTATGGACAACATGAGTATTGGAGAATGATGAACCAATCCGCCAAGGTACGGATGAAGAAGTAAATTGATGAATTCAAAGATAATTAACAAAGATAAGATTCCCAAAAAACGTATTGTTGCCTTATTGGCAAACTTCGAATGGCTAAAGATTAGGAAAGTTATCACAAAAAGAATTAGTGTTACAGCAATTGCCGAATATTGAAGATTGTGGGCACGTTCCTCTGCCAATCGTACTTTTTCTTCAGCGACTTCTATTTTTTGGAGGCGATCCTCAAATAAGAGGTTTTGGATTTCTGATTCCTCTTTGTTATTTTGGATAGTATCTTTGATAGTCATGGCCATCCGTAAATATTTTAAACAGCTATCGGACTGTTTCAATTGATTGTAAGAATCAGAAAGAACTATTGCAGCCTTTTGGGTTTGATGAAGAAATTTGTGTTTTCCTATCGAAATTGCTTTCTGTGCATAAACTATACTTGAATCGGTCTGCTTTTGGTTAAAATACAAAGTTGCTAATGAAAGATAATTAAAACATAACCATCTGTATTGTTCTCTCTCCGTGGCAGTCGCTACGCCAAGGCGGTAATATTCCAACGCTAATGGAATATTATTTAATTTCGACTGCAAATCCCCTAATCGGTTATAAATAATAGAAATTTGATCGCTTTTAACTCTAAGGCTTTGCTGATAAGCATCTTGAAGGTATTTTATTGCCAAGTCTGTTTGCCCTGTTTCAAGATAGCAGATACCTAACGTTGAAATTATATTGCTACCAGACAACTTTTTTTCTTCTAAAAGTTTCTTTGCCAGTAATAAGGTTGCAATCGCACCATTGTAATTTCCTTGTCTCCTGTAAATATTTCCAATATTATTATAGGCACTGAGGATACCATTATTGTCATTTAATTTCTCAGCTAATTGTTGTCCTTGCAATGAAATTTTTAATCCCCTGGAATAATTGCCGGTAACAAATAATGCAAAACCTAATTTATTTAGGCTTTGCATTTCATAATATAAAGATTTAATTTTTTTTGATTCGAGAAGCGCTTCTTCTGCAAAATCAATTGATTTGGTAGGGTTTATATTTGTATTTTCAGAGGAAGCTTTAATTAACGATACTATATTTGTAGTGTATTCCTTGTTAAAAGATAACGTATTCTCAATTTCTTTGACATCTTTTGATTGTCCAAAGATATTTCCTACTGAAATTAAAATCAGTAGCAGGTGGAGAATGTTTCGCATAGGGTGAATTTAGTTCTAATATAATATTAATTACTCGGTTCTCGAAAATATCACACAACTTGGCTTCGTTCGATAGCTATCAGACTAAAAACCCCAAAAAGGTCTTTTTAGAACTTACTTTAACGTAAATATAGTTGATTTGTAGTGTAAAAGAAAGTCTCTTTACAAAAATACTCTTAATGATTTTTTAATTATTTTAAGTGGCAAAGAGGCTTTAAAAATATTTTCATAAAGTTGAACGAATAGACTAACGCTTGTAGATCTTATTAAAAATCTTTTTGACCAATCAAGTTGAATATTCTCTTATGATAGTTGACTGTACTAAACAAATTCAATAGGGCAAATATAGAATCGTTCAGTAGCTATTGCTTAGGTGTTGGTTCGACGTTGCGAACGCGACGAAGCCTTAACTGTTAGCGGTTCGGACTTTTTTCTGTTTATAAGTACAATCTTAAATTTCATTCGGTATTTTATGTTTTGAAGTGTCTAAACCTTTTATTAGTAACCACAAGCAAAAAGACAATTCACCAATAAAAATCGGAATTGCAAGATATAGAAAAATTGGGTTTTCAAAACCTTTGGAAAGAAACATTGTAAAGCTATTTATCAAGTAGCATAAACCTGAAAGTGCATAAAGTATTCCAAATATTTTTGGTAAAAAGTTTGATTTGAAAAGTACATAACCAATTATTAAACAATAAAATCCAAAGAATACCAAACCAATAGCATAACCTTGGGCTTGAATTTTTAACGACAACAACGAAAGTGTTGCAAGTTGATTTGGTTGAAAAGTGTTTAGGTACGGATCATTGCCCAAAATCAGAAGCGGTGAAATTTGATTGAGCAGATTGACAGCAATTATGGCGGTTTGGATAATTACAAAAGCTAACGCAAGTTGTACTAATAATTTATTTACTCGCTTGAAAATATGATAAATTATTAATATCGTTGGCAAACCTATTACAAAATTGAAAAGGTCCGAAGCAAAACCCCAACGAAATAACATTCCATGTGCTTTTATGTTTTGTGCAGTCGCTAACGCATCGGTAGAAACTGTTAATGCCTGCCTTACAAAAACTTCGGAAAACAATCCTGTTGCAATTACTAGTAAGTAACAAAAACCTGCAATACGAGCTAATTTTTTATCTGAAATCATTTTATGTAGTTTTTTTTCGGAGTAATTTTGATTTTAACTTGCCATATGTTTTTTTGCTTCGCAATGTTGAGAATTTTTAAACAGCGTTTTTTCTTCCCAAACGAAGATATGAAGTAAAACATAATTTCAGTACAACCTCAAACTTGTAAAACTGCTGTCGCTCAATCGTACTTATTATTACTTTTTTATTACTACACAATTCAAATCTTTCAACTATTTTGTTTTCAAATATTCTATAGTGTGAAGTTTAGTTTATTTTCTGCGATGTTTATTTAATCTTTTGAACTGTATTATAGTTTCTTAAAGCTACCGCCAAAATTAAAAGTCCGAGGCCTATTCCCAAAAACAAACCTTTTGTCAAATCAGTTAATTCCACAAAACGTGAAAACACTTGAGAAGTTGCAATTATAAACATTCCACTAGACATTAAAATAAGCGAATTCCTTTTTGTTAGTTTTTTCATTTGTTCTCTATTTAATTATTTGATACTACCCGTTAGCTGTAACTATTCAAAACGTCAGTTCGAGTATTTTTTGTGTAATGAAATGAAACAAAAAATGTATCGAGAACCGATTTTAATAACAATTTTTCTTGTTCTCGATACATTTTTCTTCCCGAGGCTTTGGGAGAAAATCACTCGAACTGACGAAAAATTATCATCAAAAACTAATTACACTCAATGGATTAATACTATCTTTTAGTGAGTCTTCAAATTTTGTTATTTGTTACATTTCTTCTTACATTCTATGTTTTTCGCTAGTATGATGGAAACCGTCCGGCTCTTTGAGATGGTGTGTACTTCGCAACCGGTAATTTTTCGAAATGGTAATATCACTAAATAACACAATAGATCAAAACGGATGATACACTATGTTATTTTTCTATTGAAGTTACCGTTGTCTTATTGAATGTTAAAACAAACTTATTACCTGCATTTTAAATATCAAAGATTGTTGCTAAAGTCATTAAGATTATAGCTGTTATTAAAATGAATATTGAAAGAAAGGAGTGTGATTTTATTGACAACTTTTCCAAATACCATATTTTAAGATTAACACCAAGCAGTACGATTGTTAAAATAAGTAAAGGGATTGTTACTAACTCGAATATTGCACTAAAAAAATTATGTAGAACAATATGTTTAAATGATATGTATATTACACTTGCAAAATAAAATAAACAAGTACTACTCAAAATTAGATTTCCGTTTCTATTCATAATTGTGTTTTATTATTTAATCAGCTAATATGGGCGGCATCGGGAACACACCCACGACATTAAAACTGCTAATACAGCGGTTCCGTTTAACCGCGGCTTCATTGTTGGCTTTGCAAGCCCAACGAAGCCTTAGCTTTTGGCGGTAGGTTTTAATTTTCTAAAAAAATTTTTATTTCATTCAAATATATTTCAGGTTGTTCAACAAAAATTTCATGACCAGCACTTGGAATAATTTTTAATTTGTGATTCGTGAACAAGTCAAGATATTCCTTGGTATAGCCCCAATTTATATTGTCATATTGTCCTTTCAAAACTAAAATAGGAATTTTTGATTTTTTAAGATTTATTCTTGGGTCGGTTAATTTACCATAACTTACGCTTGTGTTTAAATTGCTGTAACATCCAGCACCACCTTCCTCCGCTATGGCTTTTGATGAATCATAAACAAGTCCTTTTGTAAATACAGTTGCCAACTTAGTTAGATAACTATCAGCTTCTTTGTCAGAAGCTAATTTTGTACCGAAAAAACGAGCCCAAATACTAATTGAAATATATCTTGGATTAAGAGCAAAAGCAATAGCTTTTGCATTTGGGTTATAAGGTTCTTTTAATTGTAAACTATCTGGCGATTTTACTTTTTCTAATTCATCGTTTACTGGTTTTATTGCACCAGGACAAGTAAAAATTAATTTATCAGTTTTATCCAAGTTGTCTGCCGCAAATAATACTGCCAAAGCTCCACCCCATGATTGCCCAATAAGAATTACTTTTTTTGCTCCCAATAGATTTACAATTTCTTCAAGGTCTTTTTTATGACGGTTTGCAGTATATTCTTTTACTTTTTCTAATCTACCCGAGAGTCCAGAACCAATTTGGTCATATAAGTAGACATCATATCCTAATTCTGAAAGTTTACCAAGAATTTCAATATTTTTTGTATAAACATAACCACCCGGTCCACCATGTAAGTAAATAATTGGGGAAGTTTTTTTCGTTCCTTTCCCTTCAATCATTGTGTATGCTATTTTTGAACCAGAGGGTAAATTCCAATATTGAGTTGTTACTCTTTGTTTCATTTGAGGAACGTCTAACTTAGTTGGAATGCATCCTTTTACTATAAATATTATCAATAATATTAGTAATAGCCATTTTGTGATTTTAAAAATCTTTTTTTTCATTTTTTATGTATTGATGTCTCTAGTCTTTTGTAAACTTACCGCCAACGTCAGTCTGTGAAAGAACCTTCGTTTATTTCTTCCAAATATAGAAATTTATGTCACAAAAAGGAAGAAAAGTTTTATATTTAAAGATGCAACACATAACGGGAATCTCGCGCCAACAGTTACAAATAAGTAGTTCCCTTTAAGCTGAATTACAGTAATTGGTAAGAGCAGCTATGCCCAAAGGTGAAGGAAAACACGATAAAACCAGATCGATTATCACCCCAAAAAAAAGAGGATATCAAATCCTCTTAATTATTTTACGATAACCCCATAGGGCTGGAAGTAAAGCGGTTCCGTTCAACCGCGAGTTCATTGTTCGTCTTTCAGACGCAACGAAGCCTCAGCTGTTAGTGGATAGTGTTATTTTGCATTAGTTCCATAATCTCTTTGGCTTGTTCAAAATGTCTTTGCTCGTGCGAAATAATAATGTCAAATGCGGTTTCCAATTTGTAAACTATATTTTTGTTTGCAGGGGATGAAATTATTGTCCCCGTTTCAATCAATTCTTTTGACGATTCAATTTGTCGTTTCAATTCACTTTGATGCCTTTCAAATCGGCTCAATATTGCTCCGTCTATTTCGCTTCCAGTTGGCTCCCAAATCGGGAATGTCTTCATCCTCTTCTTTCTGTCTGGTTTTACAGCATTGAGAATCGTTTTTCCCAAAAATGAAACCATAAAACCAATTTTCGATATGAACGGGGTTTTATATGTTCCTTCTTTTAAAGCGATCAAAACGGGATAATAGGTCTCATTAACAACTATTATATGGTCAATATTTTGGGCAATACTCCACGTATTGGAATTAGGTCTCCAATTCAACTGTTCGCTTGAAAGTATCCCAAATTTTGAGATTGCTTGTTCAGTTATATTATCCAATTCAGTTGTCCATTTTTTCATTGTCCTAAATTATTTAAATTTTGTCAAAATTAAGTTCAATTTCTACACTTGTTACTAACGTCAGTCTCTGAATAAACTCAAAAAGAGCCTCTGAGAACAGGCTGTATGAAATTTTTCTCCTACAAGTGTCCGAATAGTTTCTCTTTTTGACTTAGTTTTTTCACAGCCGGACGTTTCGTCGCTTTGCGAGGTTGCGAACTTCGTAACCGAATATTTTCTGTTACTTCTAAATTTCTTGCGAAATATAAACATGAATTTAGAACTTAATTCGCTTTTTTGTCAAACGCCTGTTACCTGCTGGCCTTCTGTATACTGTGTCGTTGTATGCCTTGTTAATACTATCTTTTAGTGATTCTTCAGATTTTGTTATTTGTTACATTTCTTCTTATATTCTATGTTTTTCGCGAGTATGATGCAAACCGTTTGGCTCTTTGAGATGGTGTGTGCTTCGCAACCGGTAATTTTTCGAGTGAACGTAAATTGAATGCGAAGCGGTAATATCACTAAATCACGCAATAGATCAAAACGAATGATACACTATGTTATTTTTCTATTGAAGTTACAGTGTCTTATTGAATGTTAAAACAAACTTATTACCTGCATTTTAAATATCAAAGATTGTTGCTAAACTCATTAAGATTATAGCTGTTATTAAAATTAATATTGAAAGAAAGGAGGTTGATTTTATTGACAACTTTTCCAAATACCATATTTTAAGATTAACACCAAGCATTACAATTGTTAAAATAAGTAAAGGGATAGTTACTAACTCGAATATTGCACTAAAAAAGTTATGCAGAAAAATATGTTTAAATGATATGTATATTAAAATTGCAAAATAAAATAAACAAGTGCTACTCAATATTAGATTTACATTTCTATTCATAATTGTGTTTTATTATTTAATCAGCGCTAATATGGGCGGCATCGGGAAGACACCCACGACATTAAAACTGCTAGTAGGGCAGTTCTCTTTAATAATGTGGCACTAATTTTTGAATCATTTTTTGGCCAGAAATGAAAACTACCTCAATTAAAATATTCTTTGCACTATCAGCGAATATCTTGATGTTTACTAAATCCTTTTCCTCATTAAAATATATGGTTGTATTTGTATTTTCTAATTTTGAATGAAAACGAAATTTTGGATTAATTTCACTCGCATATTTATGGAATTTATCATCAGTGATTCGAGCCGTTTGATTTTTTATAGTAATTAGTTTCGCGATGTTTTTATCATCAAAGACAAACGTTATTGTATCAGTTTTTTTATTAAGAATTTTACTTTCTTCCAAGAACTCGCCCTGTTTTTGTGAACTTAAAATTCTTCCTTTATATTTTTTGTCAATGACCTCTCTACTAAAATTTATTTGTGAATACAGTGTTGAAAATGAAAAAAAACAAAAAAGTATAATGGAATAGTTCAAATTTTCGAAACCAATATTTTTTTTGCTCATAATTTTCAATTTGTTGAGTTTATCACATCTGCTTTCTAACTACTGTTAATGCTTCTCAGCATCGTATTGTAGGCAATTTGTTAGCAGAATATTTTCGGCTAAACGAATATATGAAAATAAACGATAATTCCACTAAATTCCAGCCAGCTCAAGATGGCTGTTGTGAGTAATTATTTATACTTTCTTTTTATTTCGATTATAAGTTTTTCGGCAATCTCTTTATTCATTTGGTTTGTTACCTTTTCAGCTATTTTCTTTAATTTCGTTTCATTAAAATCATTTACCTCCTTTTCCACTTTATCCAAAAGGTCGCAGAAAAATAAGGAAGGACTATCAATTATTCTTTCGTAAAACCTATCTAATGACTCAAATTGTTGAATTGAACTATTCTTAAATTCCGCAATTTCCATTATGCTTTTGTCAGAACTTTGAGTTGAATGTTTTAGTGAATTGTTAACCAGTCTTAATTCATTTACTTCTACGTAATCATTAAGTTCTTTTACTGAAATATTCCTTTTCTTTAAAAAATCAATCATTTCGTGCCATTTCGGATTAGCATTAGGTAACTCGTTATAGAAATGAAATATCAATTTTTTTGTGTTTATTTCAAGGTGTTTGAATGCATAGATAATTTTCATTTCTAACAATGCAATTAGCTCGTCTTCTGCATAAAGCGCTGACTCAATATGTTCTCGCATTTGGATTTGAAGTGAATGACCAGTATGGTTAGCTATTTCATCAATTTCATTATACTTTTCTGGGTCAGTCGATTCTAATCCTAACCAATATTCAAAATCGGAATATTCCCTATCTCTTTCCTTTTTTAATTCTGTAATTATTTCATTTACAGGTCTATCAAGTTTATTGATAGATTGATTTAAAATTTCTTGAATATTTTTTGGAATTTCATTCATTTGAATAAAGTCGTATTTTTATAATTACTCACGATTTGTCTATAACATCAAATATATACATCTTTTTGAATGTTTTACTTAAGTTGTTCAGTATTTTCTTATTATTTTCATCTACGAAGCAATCTAGTGGGGTTGCTAGCTTACAGGTTTGCGTTTTTGAAAAATGGGAGTAGCTGGTGTTGGTTTTACGACTAGTGTATCCTAATTACTCTTGTATAAAATGAATATTTCAGCCATTTGTCAAGAAGTGGGTTGCAAACCTGCTTGCAGGAAGGAATGACTATGTTTTAAGCTGTTCTCGTAATGATTTGTGAATTCCAGCTTTTGCAAATCCGTTTTTAAAAAGCTGTTGCGCGGTTCTGGAACTGTATTGCCCACCATATTGTATTTCAAAAAGATATTTTCGAGGTTTATACGTGGTGAAATAAGTCTTAACTACGTCAAGATACTTTCCGGTAAATGAGAAGACGATTTTTCTTTCCTATTTTTAGCCCAGATAGCAGTGGAAAGCATTTTATCAAAAAAGGCTGAATTTTGTTGTCCTAAAAAAGCGACCAACGGAAGCTATTTTTAGGGCTTACAAAATGGCCTTTTTTGATGAAATCTTGTAGCGAATAGCTGGAAAAGCTACCAGAAAATAATATGTTTATACCTTACAGTAATGAAAGTATTGCCCATAAAGCGACGGCGGAAATGAGGAACCAAAGCACAACTCCTTGAAGTAGGGGTTTGTATCCCACGGAAAGCAAGACTTTTCTAGACAACCCGCAACCAATGAGAAATAGGGTTACCGTCAATCCTGCTTTGGCTAATCCGGTTAAATACGAACTGTATTTTTGTACAATTGGAAGATAGGTATTTGCAATCATGGCTAAAACGAACAAGCCGATGAAGTAGGGGATTTTGATTTTGGTGCCTTTATTTTTAAAAAATACCGTCGCTAAAAATGCCACGGGAATAATCCATAATGCTCTTGCCAATTTTACTGTTGCGGCTACTTCCAAGGCATGCGGACCGTATTTACTTGCTGCTCCCACCACGGAACTCGTGTCGTGAATGGCAATGGCGCACCACATTCCAAATTGCGTTTGAGATAAATGTAAAGCGTGACCGATCACTGGAAACAGTATTAAAGCAATTGAATTGAGGATGAAAATAGTGCCTAAGGCTACCGAAATTTGTTTTTCTTCGGCTTTTATCACCGGCGAAATAGCAGCAATGGCACTTCCGCCACAAATGGCTGTTCCTGCCGAAATCAAAAAGGAGGTTTTCTTCTCTATTTTTAAAAACTTGCCCATTAAAAATCCAATGAGTAATGTGCCAATAATTGAGGCAATTGTAAAAAGGATTCCTTCTTTTCCGGCTTTCATTGCGCTGGTTACATTCATCCCAAAACCCAGTCCTACAACGGAAACCTGTAATAAAATATGGGTGGCTTTATGGTTTAAATGTAAATACGGATGGCCTATAAATTGTGCAATAATCAATCCCATCAATAACGCAATGGGTGGCGTAATGAACGGGGACAAACACAAAACAAATGCCAAAAGAAAAATGACTTCTTGCGTGGAAATCCTTTTGAAAAACAGGTTTTTTGTGAGGAGATTATGCATTTTAGATTCGGTTTTCATACTGTTATTCTTAATTTATAACGGTACAAAGGACATCAATTTATAGGATAAAACGAAATTGTATTTAGTAATTTCCCATTACTTGAGGTTATACTGAATTGTAAAACTAATGTTCCAGTAGGATTTTATAAACAGCGGTTCTCCTATAATTTTGACAGATTCATCCTAAATATTTAACAATCCGCCATATTCACAGCAATTGCCAGACCACCTTCGGAAGTTTCTTTGTATTTGTTGTTCATGTCTTTGGCAGTTTGCCACATGGTTTCCACTACTTTGTCTAAGGGAACTTTTGCATTTTCGGGATCGGTGGCTAAGGCTAATTCCGCAGCATTAATAGCTTTGATGGCGCCCATAGTGTTGCGTTCAATACACGGTATTTGCACTAATCCGCCAATTGGGTCACAGGTCATTCCAAGATGATGTTCCATGGCAATTTCGGCTGCCATTAAAACCTGCTCGGGTGTTCCGCCCATTAATTCGCATAAAGCCGCTGCTGCCATAGAAGAGGAAACCCCGATCTCGGCCTGACAACCGCCCATCGCTGCTGATATAGTGGAACCTTTCTTGAAAATACTACCTATTTCACCGGCAACCATCAAGAATTGTTTGATTTCCTTATCTCCGGCTTCGTGGTTTTCAATCACTAAATAATACATTAAAACGGCTGGGATAACGCCCGCACTTCCGTTTGTTGGTGCCGTCACCACGCGTCCTAAAGCCGCATTGACTTCATTTACTGCAAGTGCAAAACAGCTTACCCATTGCAGGATTTGGCGAAATTTCACTTCGGTTTTTCTTATTTCTTCGAGCCAGGTTTGCGGAGAATTATAATTGGCTAAACCAATGAGGTTTTGGTGCATATCGAAAGCTCTTCGGCGTACGTTTAATCCTCCTGGAAGAATACCTTCTGAATGACAACCAATGTACATGCATTCTAACATGGTATGCCAAATGCGCATCAATTCATGGTCGATCACTTCCGGCGAACGCATGGATTTTTCGTTTTCATAAACGATTTCCGATATCTTTTTCTTTTCTGTAATGGTAAAATTGAGTAATTCGGCAGCATTGTCAATTGGAAACGGAAAAGCACATTTTATGGCGATTTTTTTCTTGGCATTGATGCGTTCTTCTTTGACTACAAAACCACCGCCGATGGAGTAGTAGGTCGCTGAATATTCCTTGTCATCATTGAGATAAGCGGTAAAAGTTAACCCATTAGCATGGAAGGGAAGGAAGTTTTTATTGAATACAATGTCTTGCAGAAAATAAAAAGGAATCACTATTTCGTTTCCTAAATTAATTTCATTTTTGTCTTCGATGGATTTGATGATTCCAGCAATATTTTCAACAGGAATAGTTTCCGGATCTTGTCCGCTTAGACCCAGCATTAACGCTAAATCAGTTGCATGCCCTTTTCCGGTTAAGGATAAGGAACCGTACAAATCGACTTTTACTCTGTTTACAAAAGGCATTACATTTTCCTCTCGCAATTCACTCAAAAAGCGTTCGGCTGCACGCCAAGGTCCAAGGGTATGCGAACTTGAAGGTCCGACACCAATTTTCAGCATATCAAAAACAGAGATACATTCTTCCATAATCAGGGTAAATTTTACAGCGCAAATATATATTAAAGAAATATAGAATTTTTTACAAAAGCGCTTTTAGATGTCATTTTAATAATTATAGTTCGTGTTTTTAGTTATTCAGTAACAAATTGTTTGATTCATTGGTAATTAAATTTTTAATAATCAGCAGTTGGCTTTCCTGTTTTTAAATGGATTTTTCTATTGTCGTCGAATTAGTTTTTTATTAATATCTGAGGTATTTTTTTATTTGCTACTGATTGCAAGATAATTAAGCTAATATTTAGAAGGAAAACAGAATTAGAATAGAATTTAGCTTTAATTTTACTTTTACTATGAAAATACTACTTATCGAGGACGAGCCGCAATTACAACAGAGCATTACTCAATATCTTGAAATGGAAGGAAATGTGGTGGAAATTGCTTCCGATTTTTCTAAAGCAGAAAGCAAAATAGCCCTATATGACTATGATTGTATTTTAGTAGATATCACGTTGCCAAAAGGTTCCGGATTAGATTTAATAAAGGAGATAAAAGATAAAAAGTCTAAAGCTGGAGTAATAATTATTTCGGCAAAAAATTCTCTTGACGATAAAGTGTTTGGTTTAGACCTTGGTGCCGATGATTATTTGCCTAAACCTTTTCATTTATCGGAATTGAATTCGCGTATCAAAGCGGTAATTAGAAGAAAAAATTTTGACGGGAATATAGAAATCAGTGTAAACGAAATTATAATTTTGCCCAACGAAAGAAGGGTTTTAGTTCATAATAAAGAAGTTATTTTGACTACAAAAGAGTATGATTTGTTGCTTTATTTTGTGGCCAATAAAAATCGGGTGGTCAGTAAAGGCGCATTAGCCGAACACATTTGGGGAGACAATTCAGATCGATTGGACAATTTTGATTTTATATACAATCATGTCAAAAATTTGCGTAAAAAATTATTAGAAAAGGGATGTGAGGATTATTTACAAACCATTTACGGCATTGGCTATAATTTTAAAACAAACGAATGAAATTATTAGCTAAAACCAGTTTATATTATTTGATTTTGAGTATTCCGATATTAATTTTATCGGGATTTATTTGTTACCATATCATTACCGCGGAGGTAAATGACAGTAACAATGAACTTTTGAAAAATCGGATTGTTGTCGTCGAAAATTATTTGAAGGAAAATGATACGGTTGCTTTAAACTTAATTACAAAAAGTAAAGAAGCCCAAATAGGAAATACTTTAAAAAAACAGTATGTAAATGGGGTTAAAACGAAGTATTCGGATACATTAATTCTTGATAAAAAAGAAAATGAGTTAGCAGTCAATAGGATGATTTCATCCCTTGTTACCATAAGAAACAATAATTATCAAATTAAAATTTGGCGAAGCACAATAGAATATGATGAATTATTTGATGGTATATTTTATTTGTTGCTTGTTATTTTATGCTGTCTTTTTTTGATTTCAATGTTTGTGAATTTTTGGGTTTCAAAAACTTTATGGAAACCATTTTACCTAACCGTAGCTTCGTTAAAAAGGTTTCGCGCAAACGACAACCAAATTCCAGCTTTCGCTAAAACCTCCATAAAAGAATTTGGAGAATTAAATAATTCGCTTAATGCGATGATGGATAAAATGATTGTTGATTATAACAGTCAGAAGAAATTTACCGAAAATGCTTCACACGAAATACAAACGCCTTTAGCAGTTATAAAATCAAAGATTGATTTACTGATCCAATCTAAAAATTTACAGGAAAATGAAGTAAAATTAATTTTTGCGATTGATGATGCCTGCTCGAAATTAATTCGACTTAATAAATCACTTTTATTACTTACTAAAATTGAGAATAGGTATTTCAAAACCACAGAAATGGTTTCTTTTGAAAATATTGTAGATAGTTCCTTAGTCTTTTTTGAAGATCATATTGATGCCAATAAAATCGAGATAACAAAAAATATTGAAAGTGACTTTTGTGTTTTAATGAATCCAGACTTGTGTTTGATACTTGTTAATAATTTATTGCAAAATGCAATTCGACATAATAGTAAGGGTGGTAAAATCGAAATTTTAATGGAGAAAAATAAATTTGTAATTTCTAATTTAGGAAAAAACAAACCAATTGACAACCAGTTATTTGAACGCTTCCAGAAAAATACTGATTCACACGAATCTTTGGGTTTAGGATTGTCTATCGCTAAAGAAATTGCTGAAGTTAATGGGTTGTCATTAGATTATCTATTCTCCGATGGCAAACACAGTTTTATCCTTTCTTTAGCTAAAAATATTGATTCGAAATAAAAAAAAGAAAGACTATTATTTTAGAATAGAATTAAAATAGAATTGCGTCTAATCTTTGTAATGTAAAATCATTTACATATCACATTTAAATAAAACGAAATGAAAAAATTATTAATGATTATGTCAATTGTATTCATATGCAGTTGTGCATTTGCAGGTACTCCACCGGGAGCAGTAAAAAAAGCGTTCGCTAAAAAATTTCCTACTGCTACAAAAGTAAGTTGGGGAGTTGAAGGTCCAAAAGAATGGGAGGCAGAATTTACATTAGAAGGAAATAAGATTTCTGCTAATTTTTCAGAAGATGGAACTTGGTTGGAAACCGAAAGAGAAATTAAAGCTGTTGATTTGCCAAAAGCTGTTTTAGCATCGGTAAAATCGAAATATAGTGATTGGAAAATTGCAGAAGCTGACAAAACAGAAACCTCGAAACATGGGACTATTTATGAAGTAGATTTAAAAAAAGGAATGAAGAGTAAAAGTCTTGCATTTAAAGAAGACGGTATGTCGATAAAAGAATAATTTTTTAATCAAATGTATGCATAGAGAGAGTTGGGTTTTTTATCCAACTCTTTTTAAATTGATTTAATAGCTGTGTTTTCCATAGAGTTAAATTTACTATTCTGTTTTAAAATCACCTTTAATTACCTTTTAAATTTTCAAAAATGAAAAAAATACTGCTATCATTTATAATTATTGTTTCTATTGCTAACACTTACAGTCAAACTTTTAAAGTTGCTAATAAAATCAATATCGCCGGGGATGAAGGCTGGGATTATATGGCAGTCGACGACGTAAATCAGCATTTGTTCGTTTCCCACGGAAGTGTTGTAAACGTGATTGATTTAAAATCAGATAAAACAATAGCTACCATTCCGGATACAAAAGGAGTTCATGGTATTGCGGTTGCAAATGACTTGAATAAAGCATTTATTAGCAATGGAAAAGACAATTCTATTACGGTTGTTAATTTGAAAACATTTGAATTAATAGAAAAAGTGAAAATTGCAGGAATTAAACCAGATGCTATTTTATACGATCAATTTTCTCGAAAAGTGTTTGTTTACAATGCCATGAGCAAAGATGCCACGGTTATTGATGCTAAAACAAATAAAGTGATTAAAACAATTGCACTTGGCGGAAAACCGGAGTTTTCGGTAACCAATAATAAAGGTTTGATTTACGTAAATATTGAAGATAAAAATCAAATTAAAACAATAGATGCTACCTCCTTAAAAGTGGTAAACACTTGGAGTATAGCGCCCGGTGACGAACCATCAGGATTAGCAATAGACTTAAAAACAAACAGATTGTTTTCGGTTTGTGGTAATAAATTAATGATGGTTTCAGATGCTAAAACTGGTAAAATAATCAAAACTTTACCTATTGGCGATGGTTGTGATGGTGTAGCTTTTGATGCTGAAAAACAACTTGTTTTCAGCTCTAATGGCGAAGGAACTATAACTGTTGTAAAGGAAAAAAACGCCAATTCTTTTTCAGTTCTTGAAACTGTTAAAACTCAAAAAGGAGCCCGAACAATTGCATTGAATAAAACAACACATCAACTGTATTTGCCAACCGCTGAATTTGGAACAAAGCCAGAACCAACCGCTGAAAATCCAAAACCAAGAGCTGGAATTACACCTAATTCTTTTACAGTTTTAGTTGTCGAAAATAAGAGTAAATAGATGAAATTTTTATCTAAATTTATCAAATGAAATTTACCATTTTACTTATCGTTTTTTTGAGTTTTTTTAAATCCTTTTCGCAAGAGAAGGATTTAAATTATTTTCTTGAAAAAGCACAAAACAATTCTCCATTAATCAAAGATTATAAAAACCAAATTAAATCGGTAGCCATTGATAGTTTGTTGTTTAGAGCTACTAGAAAACCACAGGTTTCAGGGAATTTGAATGCGAATTATGCTCCCATTATTAATGGTTTTGGCTATGACGCCGCTTTGAGTAATGAGCATACTGTTTCAGGTTTAGTGGGCGTTAATCAGAAGATAATTGGAAAAAATCAAATCAATTCTCAATATGAAACCTTCGAAATATTGAAAAAAGGCTTGGTTTTGAATCAAAAAGTAGCACTGAAAGATTTGAATAAGGCCATCATTGCCCAATATATTTCGGCTTCCGGAAGTTCGGAACAAATTGGTTATAACAAGAAACTTGCAATTCTTTTAAAAGAAGAAACTGATATTCTAAAAAAACTCACTCAAAACTCTATTTATAAACAAACGGATTATTTAATTTTTAGTGCCACGGTAAAGCAACAGGAACTGGTTTTATTGCAATTGAAACAGCAATACCAAAACGATTTGGCTTTATTGAATTATCTTTCGGGAGAAACAGATACGACTTTTGTCAATTTGAAAAAGCCTGAAATTGCTTTAAAAAGTACTAAATCTTCGGATAAAATTATATTTCTGAAACAATTTGAAGTGGATAGCCTGAAACTTCAAAATCAGAATAAATTAATTGATAATGGTTATAAACCTTCTTTATCTTTATTGGGCGATGCAGGATATTTATCAAGTTTTACGAATCAAGCATATAAAAATTTTGGATTTAGTGCAGGTTTAGGATTGTCAATTCCTATTTTTGATGGCAATCAGCGTAGTTTGCAACATCAAAAAAATGAGACCGCTTTATCAACAAATTGGGCTTACAAAAACAATTTCAACAAGCAATACAAGCAACAATTATTGATGCTGAACCAGAAATTGAAGCAGGCGAAAGATATTGAAAATCAATTGCAATCCCAACTTAAAATCACAGATGCTTTAATAGAAGCCAACAAGAAATTGTTGCTTACCGGTGATGCTCAAATCACAGAATATATTATTGCGGTTGGCAATTTAATCACCATAAAAAATGCCATTACACAAAATAACACCAGCAAACTTCAAATCATTAATGAAATTAATTACTGGAGTTTTAACGATTAATTATATGACAAAACCGATACTTTTTTTCACCCTATTTTTACTTTTTTTTGCATCCTGCAAAGATAATAACGCGGCCGAAAAAGTCATAGACGCAAGAATCCCAGTTACTTTAACCAATATTGATACTAGTACAATTGAAAGTTATGTCGACTTGAATGCAACCGCAACTTATTTAGTAAAAAACGTCATAAAAGCAAACGCTACCGGTTATTTGAATTCAGTTAATGTGGCTTCAAATGATTATGTTTCAAAGGGGACAGCGTTATTTTCGATAAAAACTCGCGAAGCAAAAGTATTAGGAAATACAATTAACAAGATAGATCCAACGCTGAACTTTGGCGGAGCCATTAGAGTAAGAGCCAACACAAACGGTTTTGTTACAGCGGTTAATGTGCAGCAAGGGGATTATGTTCAGGATGGTGATGCCTTAGCAACAATCAATGACAGTAATAGTTTTGCCATCGTTTTGAGTTTACCTTATGAATTGAAAAAACAAGTTACCATTGGTAAAGAATTCATCGTTTTACTTCCGGACAGTTCTTCGATAAAAGCAGTAGCTCAAAAATTTATGCCAACAGTTGATGCGGCCTCTCAAACACAAAATGTAGTATTGAAAATTATTGGGAAACACGATATTCCCGAGAATTTAATTGTAAAAGTCAGAATTAACAAATCATCAGGTTCAAAAAATATTTCGTTACCAAAAGCAGCTGTTTTGAGTGATGAAACGGAAACTGATTTTTGGATTATGAAATTGATTAACGATTCCACGGCCATAAAAATTCCAATCGAAAAAGGAATTGAAACAGACGATAAAGTAGAAATAGTGTCGCCTGTTTTGACACAGGATGATAAAATTTTGCTTACCGGAAATTATGGTGTTTCCGATACTATTAAAGTTAAGGTGAATAGAAAATAAACACGAATTTCACGAATTGACACGAAATAAAATAATTTGAAAATTGATTTCATAAATTTTTAGCTTTTTCTATTACAAACTAATAATTAGTGCTAATTCGTGAAATTCGTGTTTTATAAATTTTAAATATGAACAACTTTTTTGTAAAACATAAAAATGGTTTAAGTGCTATCATCTTCCTAATTATTTTAGGAGGTTTTTTTGCTTATTCGAAAATGCAAACGAGTTTATTTCCCGAGATTACATTTCCAAAAATAAAAATCATTGCCGATGCGGGTCAACAACCCATTGATAAAATGATGATTACGGTAACAAAACCTTTGGAAAATGCCATCAAGAAAGTTCAGGATTTAAAAACTGTTCGCAGTACTACCAGTAGAGGAAGTTGCGAGATTTCGGCATTTATGGACTGGAAATCCGATATTGATTTGAGCAAAACAAGAATTGAAGCACAAATCAATCAAATAAAAAATAATCTTCCCCCGGATACTCAAATCACGGTTGAAAAAATGAATCCTTCGATTCTTCCGGTTATTGGATATGCCATTGAAGGAAAGGGAATGTCAGCAATTGAACTCAAGAAAATAGCCAATTACACGATAAAACCATTCCTTTCTCAAATCGATGGTGTTTCCGAAATTAGAATTATTGGCGGAAAAGAAAAGGAATATTGGTTGTCTTTGGATTTTGATAAAATGAGAGCACTTGGTATTAGTCCTAATCTTATAACACAAGTTATGAGCGAGACTAATTTTATAAAATCAAATGGTTATTTGTCTGATTATCGGTATTTATATCTCACGATTACGGATGCTCAAGTCGATAAAAAAGATGAACTTGAGAATCTGGTTATTCGTAATAATGGCAAAGGAATTGTAACCCTGAAAGATATTGCGACAGTTGAAATTAAGGAGGCCAAAGAATTTATAAAAGTAAATGCCAATGGCAAGGAAAGTATCCTGATAGCAGTAATAAAACAACCCAATTCCAATTTGATTTCGCTTACAGTGGCCATGAATGAAAAACTGCAAGCGTTAAAAAAAATACTTCCGTCATCTATAAAAATCACTCCATTTTACGAACAGGCAAATTTTGTAAATGATGCTGTAAAAAGCGTTACGGACAGTTTACTCATCGGATTGTTATTAGCGATTATTGTAGCTGTTTTGTTTTTGAAATCGGCGAAAGCCAGTGCAACCATATTAATTATTATTCCAGTTACTTTAGGTTTGACATTGATCGTTTTATACTTGACTGGGCAAACGTTCAACATAATGACTTTGGGAGCCATTGCCGCAGCTTTAGGATTAATTATCGATGATGCCATTGTCGTTGTTGAACAAATTCATAGAACACACGAAGAACATCCTGATGAGCCTACCGTTTCGCTTTTGCAAAAAGCAATTCATTATTTATTCCCTGCAATGGTAGGTTCTTCGATAAGTACCATAGTGATTTTTATTCCTTTTGTATTAATGAGTGGAGTCGCCGGGTCTTATTTTAAAGTACTGACGGATACGATGATAATCACCTTGGTTTGTTCATTTTTTGTGACTTGGCTACTGTTGCCTGTAGTTTATTTATTGCTTTCTAAAAAAGTAAAAAACGCTTCAGAAACAAAAAAAGAAACAGAAATACATGAAGTTAAAACTCAAAATTGGGTGGCGTATTTTATTGGAAAACCAATACTTAGCATTTCATTTTGTATCGTTTTAATACTTTCTATTTTTATAATTCTGCCTAATTTAGAAACAGGCTTTTTACCAGAAATGGATGAAGGAAGTATTATTTTGGATTATGAAAGTCCACCGGGAACTTCACTCGAAGAAACAGACAGAATGCTAAATGAAGTAGAGAAAATAATAATAAAAATTCCTGAAGTAGAAGCTTATAGCCGCCGAACAGGAACTCAAATGGGTTTTTTTATTACGGAACCCAATCGTGGTGATTACTTGATTCAATTAAAAAAAGATCGAAATAAAACCAGCAACGATGTGATTGATGAAATCAGACAAAAAGTAGAAGCTACTCAGCCCGCTTTGCGTATTGATTTTGGTCAGGTAATAGGGGATATGTTGGGAGATTTAATGAGTTCTGTTTCGCCAATTGAAGTGAAAATTTACGGAAGCAATCAGCAAGAACTACAAAAAATAGCTAAAAGAGTAAATAGTATTGTAGAAAAAGTAAAAGGAACTGCAGATGTTTTTGACGGAATTATTTTGGCTGGACCAGCAATTAATATCCAACCCAATTATTCGCAATTGGCACAATACGGAATTACGCCAACTGATTTACAATTTCAGATGCAAACAGCACTTGAAGGAAATGTAGTGGGTAGTTTGTTAGAAAATGAACAAACAACGCCGATTAGATTAATTTATTCGAATTCTAAAAATAGAAGTTTAGAAGATATTAAGAAACTGCAATTATTTTTGCCCACCGGACAAGCGGTGCCTATTTCAAGTCTGGTTACTATTTCAGTTCAAAAAGGAGTTGCAGAAATTGAAAGAGAGAATTTGCAGATGATGAGCGTCGTGACCGGAAGATTGGATAACCGGGATTTGGGAAGCGTAATGCAAGAAATTCAAAAGAAAGTGAGCAGTGAGATTCACCTTCCAACTGGATATTATATTGAATATGCAGGAGCTTACAAAGATCAACAACAATCTTTCAAAGAATTATTGATGATTTTAATTGCGTCCTCATTATTGGTTTTTGGTGTGATTTTATTTTTATTCAGAGATTTTAGAGTAGCATTAGTGATTCTTTTAATTTCCGTTTTAGGGATTTCAGGGAGTTATATTTTACTTTTTATAACAAACACACCATTGAACGTAGGAAGCTATACTGGAATTATTATGATAGTAGGTATCATTAGCGAAAATGCCATATTTACTTTTCTTCAATTTAGGGAAACTTTTAAATTGACCAGAAATGTGAATGAGTCTATAATTTATTCTATTTCCACTAGATTACGACCTAAATTAATGACAGCATTAGGCGCTATTATTGCTTTGTTGCCATTAGCCATAGGAATTGGAACTGGTTCTGAGTTGCATCAACCCCTTGCAATAGCAGTAATTGGTGGTTTTTTAATAGCCATGCCGTTATTATTAATTGTATTGCCAAGTTTATTGTGTTTAGTATATAAAAATGAAAAGCATTTTACACATTTTAATTAATGGACTAATCGTTCAAAACTATTTATGATATCTTGAACTGAAATAGCGATATACAAAAACAGGTGCCAATAGTAGATAATTTTTCACTTAACAAGTGCTTTCAACAAAGTGATAAATCGCTGGCTTAAACCGATAACCACAAGTTGCGGTACACTCGCTTTTTATCATAATCATCGGCTTGCTTCTCGACATTGAAGTACCGATTTCCTCTTGGATCATTACCAACTCCAGCGATATATGCCCAATTTCCCCAATTGCTGCACACATCATAATCAATCAATTGTTGTTCGAAATACGCTGCGCCATAACGCCAATCTAACTCTAATTCGTTACAAAAATAACTGGCAACATTTTGTCGTCCTCGATTACTCATAAAGCCAGTAAGCTTCAATTCAATCATATTAGCATCAATAAAATCATTCCCTGTTTTACCCTCTGTCCATTTTTGTAATAGTTCTAAATTTATTGCTTTTGATTCTAATTTAGGTGTTTGAATTCCATTGAGCAAGAAATATTGCTGTTGGTGTTTTTTCATCATAAAACGAAAGTAGTCACGCCATAATAACTCAAAAACCAACCAATAGGTGGAGTCATTGGCTTCAAACTGCGTTTCGTATTTTTTTAGTTCTTGATAGATAAATCTTGGCGAAATACAACCCATAGCCAACCACGCAGAAAATTTAGACGAATAATCAGCACCGACCATTTGGTTTCTGGTTTCTTTATAGTTTGAAATGCATTTAGATTTATAAAAATAATGATTCAAACGCTTTATTGCTGCGGATTCTCCACCTTTAAAACGGATTGCAGCTCTTTTGTCGATTGGTGTAAACTTCAAATTTAATGCTTGTAAAGAAGGTAAATTTAAAGACTTAATTTCTGGTGATTCAATGTGAGTTGGTGCCTCAAAAACTGTTCGAATTACTGCTTCTTTCTCAATTTTCTTTCTGAAATTGGTAAACACCTCTGGAATATCTTTAATGGAAAAAGGTAAATCTTCTGCATGATACAAAGTGCTGGTGCTATATGTTTCTAGTTCGCATCGCACTTTGAAAAGTTCGGTTTGAACTAATAACTCTGTCTGTTTTTCTTCATAACAAACTTCTCTTTTTGCAAAAACTTTGGTTGCTTTGTATTGCTTAACCAGTTTAGGAATTTCGATTTCTGGTTTTCCAGTGACAATAACAAGACCTGAACCAATTGCTCTCAAATTTGAATCTAAGTTAATAAGAGATTCCATCAAAAATTGCGCTCTGAAACTTCCTGTTTTTTTAAATCCAAAATCAGTTGTTTCAAAATGGGATTCATCAAAACAATACACTGGAATAATGCTATCACTGTGCGAAATCGCTTTTACCAAGGTTTCATTATCGTGTAAACGTAAATCGGTTTTAAACCAAACTAATGCAGTTTTCATAATGTGTTTATGTTTTTTAAATAATAATCGGCTTGTTCTAATAAGGCAACTTTTGCTTCTGGCTTCATTTTTCTCCAAATGTTATACATCATTCCAATTCTAGGATTTTTACCTAATTTATCTTCATTCTGGTCATAAAAATTCCAATATAAACTATTGAACGGACATGATTTTTCTCCAGTTTTAATTTCCTTTTTATAAAAACAACTTCCGCAATAATGACTCATTTTATCGATATAAGCTGCTGAACTTACATACGGTTTTGTACCTACAATTCCGCCATCGGCAAATTGACTCATACCGCGAGTATTGGTAATTTCAACCCATTCAATCGCGTCAATATAGATTCCCAAATACCAAGCATCTATTTCGTCTGGATGAATTCCGGCTAAAAGCGCAAAATTTCCTGTGATCATCAATCGCTGAATGTGATGCGCATAAGCAAAGTTTAAGGATTGATTTATAGCATCTTTGAGACAATTCATTTTTGTTTTTCCCGTCCAAAACCAATCCGGTAATTTTTCCTGATTGTTGAAAAAATTCATCGTGGCATACTCGGGCATTTTGAGCCAATAAATTCCTCTCATGTACTCACGCCATCCAATTATTTGTCGCACAAAACCCTCTAGTTGATTGTATTCAATTTCGTCAGGTCGTTTTTCCCATTCTTTTATGGCGCTATCAATAACTTCTTGTGGTGAAATCATTTTTAAATTCATAGAAAATGAAATTCGAGCATGGTATAAAGACCATTCGTTTGGCGACATAGCGTCTTGATAACTTCCAAATAAAGGCAAACATTCAACAAGAAAAAAATCTAATAATTCTAAGGATTGTTTTCGGTTAATTGGCCAAACAAAACTAGCTTCGTCAATATTCCCGATTGTTTTAATATCGGTTTTCTTAATTTGATTTAAAATTTCACGAACATCATTGTTAAAAACTAACGGTGGTGTAGCTTTATGATTTTTGGGTAGTTTTTTACGGTTTTCACTATCATAATTCCATTTTCCTGTTAGTGGTTTATCGCCTTCCATCAAGACTTCATGCTTTTTTCGGAGCATACGATAAAAACTTTCCATCAAAAAGGTTTTCTTTCCTTCAAAAAAATCACCTAATTCATTTCGGGTAGTAAAAAAATGTTCCGAATCAAACACTGTATTTGAGATCGAGATTGATTGGCAAAGGTTTTTTAAACAAACATCAACTCTATATTCGTCTGGAAGTTGGTATTCAAAATGAGTGAAATTGTGCTTTGAAACTAGATTTTGTATGTTTTTTTCAAATGATTGCAAGTTATTTTCATCATTTAAATGAATATAAATCACTTGGTGATTGTTTGATTTTAATTCCAAATAAAAAGATTGCATTGCCGAGAAGAAACCAACTATTTTCTGAATGTGATGCGTTGCATAATCAGTTTCAGAACGAATTTCCATCATCACATAAGTAACCGAATCATCTACGGATTTAAACCAGGAGTGATTGCTGTTGAGTTGATCGCCAAGAATTAATCGTAACGTTTTTTTCATTTTATTTGTTGCTTCTGCATTTATCACTGCAATATTTTACTTCGTCCCACACTTTTTCCCATTTTTTGCGCCAAGTAAAAGGTTTGTTACAAACAATACACGTTTTCGTTGGTAGGTTTTGCTTTTTTACACCTTTCATTTGTTTAGATTTTATTTCTTTTCCAATTGATTTCGATAGCAGAACCTTCGGCTAAAAATATAGATTCGGGTTGTGTTTTATCTAAAATAGCAAAATCTTTTCCGTACATGGTTTCAAAATCGCAATCTATTTTATACGCTACGATTTCATTAATTAACCAACTGGGATGCGCAATTTGATATTCTTCTGTAATGGTATTATTAAATTTTGTATAACCATAATAATGTTCAAATATGAAGCTTTCAAAACTGTTTTTCTCCATTATTTTTTTCGCTTTCAACGCTGATAAAGCGATACTATTCCACTTCTTATTAACCAGCCATTCGTATTTTATTTCTTTTTGTTCCTTGGCAAAATCCCAGCTATGTCGTGTTGGTATAGTTGTATAATGTTCTTTATATAACGCATTTGCTAACCACGCAACGGCTTTATATGGAACGGTTTCGTTTATAAAAACAACACCTCGCCTGGTTTTATTCCCCACTTTCCTAGAAACATAAAATCGTAAATTAATTTCTTCAAAAGTTCCGAATCTATATATTGGGACATTAAATATTTTAGTGTTTTTAAACATAAACCCGACTAAACTAACATAAGCTTTGTCATTATATAAATCTATTGTCACGCCTTTTGGTAAATATTTGGACAGAATTGCTGTAGATATTTCATAATTTGCCATTACAATATTTTCCCAATTGGCTTTTAAAAACACACTCATTTTAATTTCTTTTTTATTTGTTTACTTCTGGAAACAGCTTTCGAGCTATTTACATGTTTTGCTAAAATGCGTTTTCCTTCTTCTTTGACATCGTCCTGTTTGCGAAAACTCCATACAATGTCGCTTGCCTGTTTTCTAGTTTCTTCGATATTTACGATGGGTTGCGGATAATCTTTCCCTATTTCACAATTATAAAATTGTTGTTCAATGGCATTCAATTTCCAAGGTTCGTGAATTAATGCTACTGGAACTTCAGCTAATTCAGGCAACCATTGTTTGATAAAAATACCTTCTGAATCATGTTCTTCTGAATTTTTTATAGGACTGTAAATCCGAATCGTATTAATTCCTGTAGTTCCGGATTGCATTTGTAATTGAGGATAATGAATTCCAGGTTCATAATCTAAAAACTGTCTTGCCAGAAAGTGTAATTCGCGCCAATCCTGCCACAAATTGAAAGTAAAAAACGATACCACCATAGCGCGCATTCTAAAATTAAGATAACCCGTTGCGACGACACAGCGCATACAAGCATCAACAATTGGAATACCTGTTTTGCCGTCTTGCCACGCTTTTATGTACACTTCATTTTTAGGTTTCACTAGTGAATCGTAGGCTTTGTTGATATTTTCAAATTCCATTCGGCATTCATCTTCAAATTTTTGAATAAAATGACAATGCCAATGCAATCTAGAAACAAAATTTAGGACGGCTCTTTTGTTGGACGAATTTTCATAATGCTGATTGGTATATTGGTAAATCATTCGCATGCTGATGTTTCCATAAGTCAAATAAGGTGACAATCTGCTGCATCCTTTTCTACTTAAACTAGGTTTGGAAATGTGTTTGCTGTAATTTACATAACGTTCCTTCACAAAGCTGTCTAAATAGCGCCAAGCCCAATGTTCGCCACCATGCTGAAAATTCATATTGCGAGTAGTAATTGCTTTTGGAAGTTCTTTTCCTTTCAATTTTGCATAAAAATCAGTTGCTAAAGTTTCAATTTTTATAGAATTTATTTCGAAATTTAACGGAGTAGCGCGCATTACATTTTCCCAACGCTTATCCCAATCGCTTCTGGATTTTAATTTCCGAATCACACCGTGCATTTGAGATTGTTTCCAATGAATCATATTTTTATCAAAAAAAGATTGCATAGTGATATCTCTATCGAAAGTGACTTTATTGCCAATTTCTTGATGTGAAAAAACCGTTTTTACATCATAAACATTTAGTAATTCCTGAAAAACGGATTGCACTTCGTTGTGAAAATAGTAAATTTCAGTTGCAACAGACTTCAATTTAGACTGCATTTCTTGCAATGATTCATAGACAAATCGCCAATGACGCTCATCAGAATCATCATAAGACATCACTGATGGTTCAAAAAAATAAACTAAAAGAATGGGAATGTTTTCTTGTTGTGCCATAAAAAGTGGTTCGTGATCTGTAAAACGCAAATCACGTTTGAACCAAACAATATTTATAGCTTTTTTATTCAATTTTGAATTATTGATGTGATTTCTTTATCCGGTTTTTGTAATCTAATCGTTTTAATTGAAAGGTTTTATGAAAATTTTTTAAAACCTAAAAAGTGCTGATATTTGCTTTTCTTTATTTTTTCGAATCTATTTTTATTAGAAATCCGAAGTAAAGAATCGCTTTTGAGACGGGCGTAAGTATTGTAAAATGAATACGATCTTGTCTTTCTAATTTTAAGAAATCAATAGTATTCATGTATATTTTCTTGTTCTATTTTTGAATTTTTACGAAAAAATGATTTCTTTTTTGTTCATTAGGATCCACTTTTTATCGCTGTTTAGTTTAAAAGTTCCTATATGTTCCTTATTCCATTCATTTGGACCAATTAATGAAAGAAAATTTATGCCGTCATTGCCTCGATATAAATGATAAATTTCGCCAACCACTGGTTCAAAAGAAAATTTTGAGTTGTAAACTAATTCATTCCACTCAAATTCTTCTATTAAATTTTGATATTGAATTTTAAGCTCATTGAACTTACTTTCAAATTCTTTGTTTACATTACTGATACCTCTACTTTTCCAAGAAACTACATCATCGATTCTTATTGCGGGCGCGCCAACACTTGTTGCATAGGGTAAAAGATTCGCATTATATCCTTGCTCCTCAGAATATACTATATTATCTGGTCTTTCTTTTTTCATCATTGCTGAATAAATTTTATTATCGCTTAGAAATTTTATTATTTGAGATTGCTCTTTGCATATTGCATTTAAATCTGTCAATACCTTCAACGCGCTTGGCGAGGTGCTTCGTTTTGCAATTTTCAACTCGTTCACGCCATAATTTGTAGCTTCTAAATTTTAATTCTTTTTTCATTAAAGCCTTGACGTCGGCTTCTTTTAGTCCAAATTGAAAATAGATGGCTTCAAAAGGCGTTCGGTCTTCCCAAGCCATTTCGATAATCCGATCTAGTGCTATTTCTGAAAGTTGAATTTCGGTAGTTGACTTCATTATTTTGTTTAATCTTTTATTGATTTGATTCAACAAATTTAATGATTAAAAGTTTACGAAGGTATATTCTTGATTTATATTTTGGAATAAAATATTTCAGAGCGATAAGTTTGTCGATTTTGAATTTACTTTTGCTTTTTTTGATTGATAGAAAACGTAGTAAATGTATTCAGAAAAGAGAATTTCTTTTCTGAATACTAAATGTTTTTTGGTATATAGAATCTAAAAATACAACTGTGTATCTATAGTTTTAAAATTTAGAAAGGATATCCGATTGCTAAATTAAAAACTAAATTTTCTTTTCGCCAAGTACTGTTACCAAAACTTATTTGATCTAACACCCAACGTTGACCATCCGGTAAATAAGGTTTCCGAATAGGGAAGGCAAGGTCAGTTCGAAGGACTAAAAACGAAAAGTCGAAACGAAGTCCGGCTCCAGTTCCCACGGCTATTTCGTTTACAAATTTTTTAGAAAATTGAGCACCTGGTTTTTCTGGATTATTGTTCAGTAGCCAAATGTTTCCTGCGTCCAAAAATAATGCTCCTTTGACCAGACCATAAATTTTAGCTCTATATTCAGTGTTGAATTCTAATTTTAAATCTCCTGATTGGTCTGCTAAAAAGGAACTCGTAGTAGCAGAACCATCATAACTACCGGGTCCGATGGAACGTGCTCTAAAAGCTCTTAAACTATTGGTTCCACCAATGAAAAACTGTTTGATGAAAGGCATTTCAGTTGAATTGCCATAGGCAAAACCTGCACCAACAATAACTCTGCTGGCCAGTTGCGAATCTTCTCCTAATTTTAAATAATGTCTGAATTCGTTTTCAATTTTTATAAATTGACTAAACGGAACTCCAAACACCTTAATGGTATCTCCTTTTTTTGCATTAGCACCGGTCAGCAACCCGGCTATAGTTCCAGAAAGCCCCAAAGTTCCTTTATAATAAAAAGTGTTTTTCTTTCTTTTCTCCACGGTATTAGTGAATGTATACGAATAACTTGGACCAAAAATTAATTGCTTTTCGATAACTTTTTCAAGCGATGGATTGGCAGCAATTTGATCTCGATACAAAGGAGTTACATTTTGCGGGCTGGCATATGTAATTTCGGTAATACTCAACAAGTGTTCTTTATGCTCATTTGCTTTCCATAAATAACCGTAAGATCCTTTGAATGTTTGCAAGGAATATAATTTGATTCTATTTTGGAATTCATAACCTAGAGTAGCTTTAGTTTTTGGAACAAAACCACCAGGCGTTTCAATTTTGAAAGGGGAAACAAATCTTGGCCAAACTAAATTAGCTTCGGTACCCATTCGGTAAACATTAAAGCCATTATTTTGTCCTGATACTTGTACTTCAACTCCACCAAAAGCTGAAATAGTAAGTAATTCGGCTCCTCTAAAAGCGTTTCTATTGCTCCAGTTCACATTCAGTTCTGTTCCGGTATAATTAGCAGAATTGGTTTTTGCCAACACTTCCAACCTAATTGATTTTTTGGGTAAAGGAGTGAGATAATAATAAGCATCTAAATAATTTCCTAAAGTATCGGAGACCTTAAATTGATTTTTCACAAACTTGAAAGTTCCTAAATTGACCAATCGGTTCAGAGATAAATTGTGATTGGTACGGTTGTAAAAATCTCCTTTTTTAAAATACAACGCACGATCAAAAATTCTTGGTTTGAATAAATTTTCGCGGTCTATGATAGTGAAATCATTGTGTTTTATAGTAAACCCTTCCTTAGATTTCAAAGTATCTGAACCAATAGAATAATTAGGATAGACAATAATATTATTTATCTTGAATTGTGTTTGAGACAATGAAGGCGCTTCATTTTTTACTTTTACAGTCAAATCTACTTGATGATCTGCAACGGTGCTGTCCACTTGAATTTTAAGATAATCCGGATTGAAATAAAAATATCCTTTTTCTTTTAGCTTAGCATCAATACGAACTCTTTCTGCCTTTATTATATCAAGGTTGTATCCTTGATCTGTTTTTAGTAGGCTTCGATCGCTTATCGCGCGAATATTACTTGAAATTTCTGAGGAATCAGTTGGGAATTTAACTTCTCTAATTTTATACTGTTTTTTCGGGTTTACGGTATAATTTGCTTTAACTTTTTTACCGTTCCTTGTTGAATCAGCCATTGTTTTAGTATTGAAATAGCCATGATTTTCGCTAAAGTTTTGTAAAACACTTTTGTTGTATTCTAAATCAACTTGACTGTATAAAACGGGAGCTTCGCCAACTTTTGTTCGCAACCAGTAGCGCCATCCTTTTTCTTTTTTAGGTTTCCCTACTAAATTATAGATATATAATTTTGGTCTCAAACCAAGAATAGTGGAATTAGGTTTTGGTCTTACGATTTTTTGCAATTCAGTTTTTAAAGATTTTCTTTCCTTTTTCGAAGTCTCATTTCCTTCCATTTTTACTGTAGCGCCAGTATATAGAAGTTCTCCTTCAGGTAAATATTTTGTATTGCTGCATGAAGTCACAAACAATGCTAAAAAAAGAAAATATAGTAAATGGTTCTTATTCATCAGATTTCTTTTTTGATACTTTTTTTATCTTGTTGTTTGTTTTTTGGCTTTTACTTTTGAGGAATAACTCTTTGAATTTATTATAATCCAATGTGATGATAAAGGCAATTCCAGTCTCTACAACTTCTCCTTGAAGCGCAACTTGATATTTGTTTACACGGTAAGCTCTTACTTTATATCTTCCATCTTTTGAAAGTTGGTAATCTAAGGAAACATCGCCGGCAATATTATTTGCATTTTGATTCAATTGCTGAGGTCCCTCTATTCCAAAGCTGCTTCCCACAGTAACTTTCAATCGGTCATTTAGTAATTTCTTGGAGATACCTACATTCAAGTCCGTTTTGTTTTCTCGCTGACCTGTAGTATAATCATCGGTAGTATTTAAATCAAAATTAAGTTCAACCCCGTTAATTAAATTTGCGGTAAGATTATTCAGTTGCTGCGATAAAATTTTACTCGCACTTGCTCTGGCGAGCGAAGAAACGTTTGTGCCCCCGGATTCGCTTGCAAATGGATTTTCGCCGATGAAACGGTTTAACAACAGCAAAGCAAAAACCTGTTTGTTTAATTCATCAGGCTGTTGACGTAATTGCGTTAATTTTGCCTGCGTACTATTGATGATTTCAGTTGAAACACTGTTATTTCCTTCTGGTAAAATGATATCAAAATTAATAGTTGGTTTCATTATATCCCCTTTCATTTTTAACTCTGTTTCAAAAGGTATTTTTTGTTTGTACGTGTTTCTAATTTCTGGGGTGATATCTCCTAATTGATCACTTATCAAATCGATTGGTGCTGCTTCCGTTTTATAAACAGCAGTAATATTGATATCCGCTGTTGTTGGTTCGCCGGTCCAAAGAATATAACTTCCTTTTTTGATGTCAAATTTTCTTTTAATCGCACTGAAATTCATTTCATAACTACCTTCGGATAATTCATATCTTCCAGTTAAGCTAGTTTTTCCAGAAGGATCAATACCGCCGTTCAGTTGGGCTTCTCCTTTTAATTTTAAAAAATCACCGTTTGCTTTATCAATAACCAATGATAATTCAGCGTCTTTATCAATTTCAATGTTTACTGAAGCATTAAAACCTTTTAAATCCGAATTACTGCTAATTTCAGTAAGCGCAACATTTTCGATTAATTGCGGGTGGTCTTGGTCAATAAATTCAACAATTCCTTCTCTATCTGCAATTGAAGGATCAGATTGTGGTAAAACAACGGTAAATTTAGTATCCTTATTCACTTTGATATTACCGTCGATATCCGGGTTATTAAAATCGCCTTTTATGCGCAAGTGGTTGTCTAAGTATAATTCTCCGTAGTACAAATCGTTATCTTTAGCTTTTGAATTTACGGCCTTGAAATTATCAGCGTCAACTGTTAGATCAAATCCTAAATTACTAAATTCATGACTGTCAATTGTTCCGTTGATCATTAAATCATTATCCTTTTCGTCTTTTATTATGAACTTATTGAATGTAATAGCATTATTTGTAAAAGAGATTTTATCATTAATGGATTTGAATTTTGCATTCAGTTCTGTTGCTTTAAAACCCACGTCATTAAATTGGAGATCACCAATCACATTGGGTTGGGATGTGTTTCCGGTTATTTTAAAATTACCTGTCAAAAACCCGGTACTTTCACTTAAATGATTCATTGTAAATCCTTGAATACTCTTCATGTGGAGTTTTTCAATGGCAAGATTCATATCAAAACTACTGTCGCCTGTTTTATAATTTCCGTCTAAATTGACTTGATTTCCTTGGCCGGTAATTGAAATGATAGCGTCATATCTATTGGCGATGGCATTATTTACTTTTATGCTAATGGTTCCAACAGTATCTTTTTTGAAGGTAAAATTCTCGATTACCAAATCGGAAGTGAAAAGGGGAGTCGTGTTTACGTTTTTCAGTAAAGCGTTTCCGTTGATTTTTCCGCTCATTTGCAAATCGCTTTTTTCGACTATACTTGTAATGGTTTCAATATCGAAGTCTTTGAAATCAATTGCTATGGGAGCATTTTGTCTTTCGGATTGGGATTGAATTTTAATATTGTTCCCTCCTTTATCCAAATCGAAATTATTGATATAGACTCCGTTTTTACCAAAACGAATTAAATTATCGGGTACTATTTTCCAAGATTCATAATTGAGTAGCAAATTATTAGAATCCAAAGTAATTTCGTTGTTTCCGTTGATGGCTTTAAGAGTTCCAGCAATTAAGTAGCGTTCTTTGTCCTTTAGGTCTTTTAACTGAATCGTATAATTGGCAATGTTGTTTTGGACTTTACCGGTAATACTTGTAAACGGCAACTGAATTTGTTTATTGATGACGTCGTCTACAACTAAACTATAAACCAGTGCCTTGTCTTGGGTATCTACTTTCAGAACTCCGTTAGTGATTGTATTTTCACCGTAAATCAACTTCGGAATTGTACCATTCAAAACAATAGAATCATTAACAGAATTATATCTTCCGCTTAGGTTAATGGGTTCTAAGCTTTTTATTTCTGGAACTAATTTTAATAAAATGGGACTGTCTTTTATAGCGATTTTAAAGGCTAATTGTTGTTTATCCGTAATTGCTTTTCTTTTATAAGATGCAGTATTATAGTAATTGGCAATAGAATTAGATAGTGCGGTTGCGATTTTTGTCAGCTTGTATTTTCCATCGACTTCTGCATCTAAAAAGGGTGATTTTAGTTTTAAAGTGTTTGATAATGAACTGGACATTGCCACTACATTAATGGAATCGATAACAAATTGTTCTTTTCCATTGGCAATGGTTATCGTATTGGCACTTATGGTTCCATTGAGATAATCTAAATTGGCAGATTGAATATCGGCATCTACAACACCTCTAATTTTCATTGGTCCGGCATGCAGATTTAGTTTTTCTAAATCGGCGATATCAACATTCAGTTTAAGTTTTCCTGAAGGATATTTGTCTCTAAAACTTCCGCTGCTCACTAAATCAAAAGTTAGATTTGGATCTTGAGCATTTGCTTTAACATTAAAATTTCCGTTTCGAATATTCCCTTTTACATTTAGATTTCTATAGGTATATTTATTGTAATAGGCTTTTTTAATGGTTCCGTTCAAAGAGGCAGTCGCCGTTTTTAAATTAGAACCACTTCCTTTTATGTTGGCTTTTAAAGTGACTTTACCAATTGAATCGTTTTTGATAAATTTCCCAAGATCAAAATTAGTCAGTTCCATTTTGGCATCATATCGATCCAGATTTTTTATTCTTCGATCGTATGTACCATTTATTTTGGCATTTCCAAAACTGCTTACCAAATTCAAATTGGTAGTAAAATTAGCTATTGTCCCTTTGAAAGTTCCTACAGCACTGAACTTTGAAGGCAGTTGAATCGAATTTGGAATCGTTCCCGGAGGTAAAATTCCATTAAGATCTTTAGCACCGGATTGCAAATTCTTAATATTAAAATCATAATATGCTTTGTTAGCATCCGGTAAACCTATAATTCTTCCGCTGGTAACCACTTTAGTAGTTCCAATACCACTAATTTCAATGTCTGGAAATGCAAAATTCTTTAATTTTCCCGAAACTTTCCCATTTACCTGCAGTATCGCATTGGGATTGCTCATAAAAGGATTTGTTTTTACTAAAATTGGAGCAAAAAGCAAAATATCTTTGATTCCCAATTTACTTTTTTTCAAGTTAGCTGTAATACCTAATTCTCCTGGATTTTTAGCTAAAGATCCAATTGAAGGATAACCGATGAGAATTTCATCTTTCAACTCTGTTTGAGGGGTTTTTAAATATAATTTCTTGAAGAAAGCATTCTTTTTACCATAGAAAAAGTCAGCAGTAAACGATTGAATGTTTAAACCACTTTTGTCTTTAAAAGTTAACGAATTTACCGCTCCGGAGATATTTTCCGGATTGTAATATAAAGCATCGACTTGTAAGTTTAATTGAGTAAAATCTAAATGGTTGTAATCTATACCTTCGTTTATTCTGTTAATATTATTATTGTCATAACGGAAATTTACTCGTTTAAATTCGGTTTTAGTTACTTTTACTTCCCAGTTATTTGGGTCGCCTTTTGCTTCTTTTCTTGAATTTTCTGAATCGAGTTTGCCAAAAGCTAATTCGCCTTCAGCACCTGTCAAATCAATGCTGTCAAATAATAATAATTGGTTATTAAGATCAATTTTATTAATTTTAGCTAAAAGTTTTTTCAAATAAAAGTTAGTGGATAATTTGGTTTCGTCACTTTGGTAATCAAAATCAATTTTAGCCAAATCAATTTCTCCCAGTTTTAATTTTAAGATGGATTCTGGAGCATTTTGTACAGCAGCAACTTTGGTTTTATTGGATATTTGAACCAACCCTTGCCTTAATTTAAAACGTAAGCCATTAATTTTAGCTTTTGGGATTTCAAAAATCATCTGATCTAAATCAAATGTTTTTACTGTTGTTTCAAAATGATTTAAATTGGCATTTAAATCGTTTTTTGTAACGGCATCATTATAATTGAATTTTATTCGGTCCAATTTAATTTTCTCTACAGAAAATTGCATCGGAGGAGAATCGCTTTTTTGTTTTTCTGGCGAAGCAAAAGCCTTGAAGATATATTCGAAATTAAAAACTGCTTTTGAATCTCTATTTAAATTGGCAGTAATTCCCTCCAATTCCAAGGAGTTGATTTCAATTTTGTTGTTTATCAATTGCAACAGACTGATATCAGCCGATAATTTTTCTCCGGCTAAAAGCGTGTCCTTTTTTTGATCCTGAAAATAAACACCTTCTAGAATTACTTTTTCGGGTAATCCAATTTTTAATCTGGCAATGGAAACTTTAGTTTTAATTTTTCCTTCCAGATACGTTACCGCTTTTTCTTTGGCAAAATTTTGAACAGAGGGAATTTGAAAAATTGCTATTATCAATAGAAACAATAGTAAGATTGTTCCTAAAGTCCAAAGGAAAATTTTTAAACCTTTCTTTAAATAGTTTTTCAAATGAAGTGTTTTTTTTAATGTTTTAAAAATAACCAATTTCAACCAGATTAACAATTTTAGTCGAAAATGGAATAATCTACAAAGATGTAAATTTCGCAACGAAAAATCGTATAAAAGTCGTTTTTAAAGTTGTAAAATTTTTGGATAAAATAGGCTCAAAGTTTTATGTATTTTACTTGTAAGGCTTAGGTATTTTAAAAAACGGCTAAAAATCAATCACTTTCACTTCTTTTAGGTTTTATATTTTGGAATCTCATTAAAAAATTCAGCTTGTTTTTCGTCCAATACCATTTCTTTTACAGCCATTAGCATCGCTTTATTGGAGGTGAAAAGTTCCCGATTAAAGTTGATTATGGTGGTCATATCTAAATTTTCAATTGAAGCTTGTTGCGCCTCGGTATAAAAATTATTCAAGGCAGAGCTGTAGTTATTCTGGATATTGTCAAAAAGGGATTGGAGTTCTTCAAAACTCACTTTGTTTTCTTGCAAAAGCAAGGTATTCAAATGAAAATACAGGTTTTCTGTTTCTTTTTTATGATGTATAAAAAAATTGTATTTAATATCTTTTGAGGAATGGCTGAGATTTGAGATATTAGAACCTATGTCCTTGATACTTTTTACCGAATGCATAGAGCTCCGTCCTGCCGAAATCAATTGATTGAGTTCTCCCTGGTGCTCATTTTGTATTTTAGATCGCAATTTTAAATAAAAAGCCTGTATTTCACCCTGCAATTGTTTCAGGAATTCATATTTTTCTTCTTTAGTTTTCGAAAAGAAATTTTTATCCTTATTGATGATTTTATATTCAGAGTGGGATTGAAGCGAGGAAGTATCGGTCTTAAATAACTCCAGATTAAAAATCATTGAATTATAAACAAAATATTTGGTTTCTCGTCGAAATAAATCCAAGGCTGTTTCTGGTTCATTGATAGACGCGTGTCCTATAAAGGCAGCTGTGGAACCATCTGAATCTTTAAAAAACCGTTCTAAAAATTTTGTAAATAAATCGAGAAAAGGAAGAAAAAGAACAATAGCAAGTAAATTAATAAGACTGGAAAAAGTAACCAATCCTATAAGGGAATCCTTTATGTTGAAAACATCAGTAATCAATAACAGAATAGGTTTTAGGAATAGGAACGCAATTACAGTTAGGACGATGTTGAAAAGAATATTACCAAGCGCCACTCGCTTTTTCGAGACATTGCCACCTATTGCGCCAAGTAGTATTTTAATTGTAGTACCTGTTTCTGAGCCTAGAACAATGGCTGCTGCCATAGGAAAATCAATTGCCCCTGCATGAAGTGCACTAAGTGTAAGAGCCATTGTTACAGAGCTGGATTGAACCACCATAGTAATGAGAAACCCCATGAATAGAAACACAATAGAAGGCATGGCTGCATATTCCGAAAAATTAAAGTTTTGCACCTGCGTTTCCATGGCAGTTTTCATAAAGGAAAGCCCAATGAATAAGAGTCCGAATCCTAAAAGAAAATAAGAGATATATTCAATTGTCTTGCGATTCCTGAAAAGTATTAGTAGAAAACCGCCCAAGCACACGGCAGGATAGGCAATTATTTCAATATTTGTTTTAAAACCAAGCGTAGCGACCAGCCAACTATCGAGTGTGGTGCCCAGATTAGCGCCTAGAATTATTGCCAAGGCATTCTTCATCGTAAACACGCCTGCCCCTACAAATGCTAAAACCATCAAAGAAACCATAGAACTGCTCTGAAGAACTGCAGTTACGACTGCGCCACCAGTTATGGCACCTATATTATTTTTTGTAATGCGCTGCAAAAAAAGTTTAAATGTTCGACCGGAAAGATTTTTTAATGCTTCCTCAATCAGGTACATTGCAAATAGGAACAATCCTATTCCCGCGGCTAGTTTAAAAATCGAGTTAAGTGTTTCCATAGACTTATTTAACTTTTAAAGATAACTAATTTAATTTTATAATTGTACTAGAACTATTACCGATCTATAACCTCAAGTTTTAAATAAAATGTGTTACAAATCAGTTTTGTTTATTAAACTGTTCGTCATTTTATTTCAAACGGGAAGCCAGAGGAATCAATATCTTAATAAAATTTTTAATTAATGCCATGATGACCCGTATAACCGGAGGATTAAATGGGATTATTTTTGCAATTAGCGCTACCAAACTGGTTACTTAGTTTATAATTGGCCCAGTTCAATCGCACTATGTCCTATACTTCTTTCGTTTTTAATTTGTTATGTTAGTGACGTATTTTTTAGCTATTATCATGCGTTGAAAGCATCAAGGTTAAATTCTATTGAGGTGTTGCGGTAAGATTAAAAATTTAAATATTATGGTTCTGTTTTGAAAACCTAAATTTCAAAAAAAAATCTTATTAATTAATTGCAATACAGATTGATATATAAATATTTTTTCTTTTTTAATCAGAAAATAATTTATAAATGTAAATTTTTTAAACAGAAAAATGCTACCTTTATGTTTGATTTACTAAAATAGTTGTTCAACAATTTAAATTATTTAATTATGTCAACAGAAAATTTTTTAGTTTGGTTACTTTTAGGAGTAGTCGCAGGATGGTTAGCAGGTCAAATTATGAAGGGTAGTGGCTTTGGCCTTATCGGAAACATAATTGTAGGTATCGTAGGTAGTTTTTTGGGCGGATGGCTAGGCACAAGACTTGGAATTGCAGGTACTGAAACTGGTGGTTTTAATTTAGCCAGCATAGTAACCGCGGTCTTAGGTGCTGTTGTCCTGTTGTTTATTGTAGGATTGTTAAATCGAGGAAGATCAAATTTGTAGCAAAAAAACTATTTAATGCATAAAAAAAGTCAATAGCGTAATTTCTATTGACTTTTTTTATTCTTGATGTACAATTTTTTAGTTTTTCGTTACTTCAGCACTCGCACTGTCATATGATTAACGCCTGAAATTTTAAAAACATCCCCCTTCACTTGTATAGTTTCTCCAGTTGAAACCTGTCTATATTGTGTTGGTTCAAATAAATTGGCGCGACTGATAGTCGCTAGATAAATTGAATTGTCGGTTGTTGCTAATTTCGCGGTATACCCGTCTTTGCCCACTACGATTTCCTGCACTTTACCAGTGGTGAATTCAGTGGTGTTTGCGTTTATCAACGGACTGCAACTTACTGCCAGTGCGATTACAATCAGTAAGCAGCTGGCAATTTTAAATAATTGTTTCATAAATTTAAAGTTCTAGAAAATCATTAGTTTTTGGAAAATTACGAATAGCGTCTACCGCTATTTCAGGAGTTGGGTTGGCTATTTTGCGCAGTTTGGTATCCATCCATGCACCATCTACGGTTATTATGGCACAAAGTTTATTTTCGTCATTCAGGAATTCGTGGACAATTGACCAACGCGAAGCGTCAGGTTTCATTTTAGAAATTTTAGTATGCATCACTATTTTATCCGAAAGCAGTATTTCTTTTCTGAAAATGCATTCTTCCCTAAATAATATGGGCCCAAAATTCTGTGACCGCAAAACCTTCATCGTTAAACCTAGGCTTTCTAAAATCTCGATACGGTGCTGAGCGCCAAAATCATAGTAAGCACTGTGACGTACATGAAAATTAGGGTCTAGGTCTGACCAACGAAAGGATAATTCTTTGCTAAAAGCTGTCATTATTATTTTATTTTAAATTGCATTTATTTTAGTGCTAAGGTCCGATAAACATATTGTAGAACCCGCATTTGATTTCTGTAAATATAGAAAAAACGAGTAATAATACGATAATAAAGTTTTTACTTTTTAAAATGTTGGAAGAGAAGAGGATTTAAAACCTGCGTTTTTTTATTGTAGAAAAACATAATTAATCCAAGGTCTTTATTTGTTTGCTATTTACTAAAGCTTTCATTTGGGTTATCGCAATAGTATTGAGTTGAATAAGCCTTTGTGATTGCGATTGTCCTTGCTGAATAAAAACAGCATTGAGACTTTCCAAATTTGATAAAACGACCAATTGTTCTATTGTTACTCTATCTCTTATGTTTCTTTTAGTTTCTAAACTTTCATTTCTCCATTTAAATCAGTTGTAAGCACAAAACTCATATAATCAAAAAAGGGTCTTACCGATTTAAATATTTCGTTTACATTGTAAATAAATTTTGGATCAATTACTTCTTTATCGGTAAAATTATGTTTAAGAATAAATTGTTTATGCCGAATTAAATCCATCGCTTCGTGGTCTTGGGAAAATCCTTTTGGGAAAGTTGGAACTGTATGACCTGTCAATTCTAAAAAATTATTCTTTATTGATTTGGAGTTTAAAATTTTGCGCCAATCTTCATGGTTTAGCACAATATCTTTTCTTATTCTTTTTAGGTCATCGGGATTTGGAGAGAAAAAACCACACGCTAGAAAATTATTACCGGGCTGAATATTCAAATAATAGCCACCTCGTTTTAAGTTAGTCGCTCTTTGCAAACTTGCTGCAAATCGAGGTTTGTAAGGTGATTTGTCTTTACTGAAACGAACATCACTATAAATACGATAGAGACTTTTTTTTCCAGATACATCTTCAATAACATCATGGGTATTCATTAATATTATGAGTTGGTCTATAAATGCAATAATATTATTTTGTGCCGAAATATAAGTCTCCTTATTTTCAGTAAACCATTCTCTATTGTTATTATTTGCCAGACTCTTCAAAAAAGTGATGCTGCTTGCTAATATGGTTGTGTCTTTCATTTTTTATTTTTATAAAGTAAATATATGGAACTTAAGGTCACGATCGCTTCGCAAAGTTTCCAACTTTGAGAAAGGGTTTAAGCTCTCCTGACCTTTATTGCATGAGTAGTTTTATTATTTTAGTCTTAGACTGAATGACGCATCCTCAAAGTTGAAAACTTTGTGGAGCAAGCGAAGAACGCTTCGGGGAGCGGGTTTTTTTCACTTGGAGACCGGTTGCGACCTGTCCGTACAATAATTAGAATAAGATAATGATTTTAAATGTGATGGAAATACAAAATCCCTAGCCCTGATAGAAATGGAAATCCTTTCTTGTCTCTTCTTGTCCCAAAAGACAAGAAGAGACAAGAAAGATTGCAATGGATAGCAGGAAATAGCTCCTAAAATAAAGGAAGAATAAATCATGAACAAGCTGAAGATAGCGAGATATAAGACAGGAGAATCTGAAATGAATTCAGGAGAATCTGAAATTAATTCAGATTAAAATGTCATGTTGTCAGATTATTTCCCGCCAATTTTCACATAAACTGACAATTTAAGGACACCTATTGTATTGGCACAAAGATTGACTTATCGTCTTCGAGACGTTAAAAATAAGTTTACAATTAAAATTAAATATAGTAAAAATGGGTAAAATAATCGGAATTGATTTAGGTACGACAAACTCTTGTGTTTCTGTAATGGAAGGTAACGAAGCAGTGGTTATCCCTAACGCAGAAGGAAAAAGAACAACACCATCTATCATCGCTTTTGTTGAAGGTGGAGAGATTAAAGTGGGAGATCCTGCCAAAAGACAAGCGGTAACTAATCCTACCAAAACGATTGCTTCTATCAAACGTTTTATGGGTCACTCTTTTTCAGAAATCACTGCTGAAGCAAAAAGAGTTTCTTATTCTGTAGTAAAAGGGGACAACAATACACCACGTGTTGATATTGATGGTCGTTTATATACTGCACAAGAATTGTCAGCAATGACTCTTCAAAAAATGAAAAAAACAGCTGAAGACTATTTAGGTCAAACTGTTACTGAAGCAGTTATTACTGTTCCTGCTTACTTTAATGATGCACAACGTCAAGCTACAAAAGAAGCTGGTGAAATTGCAGGTCTTAAAGTAATGCGTATTATCAACGAACCTACAGCTGCAGCGCTTGCTTACGGTCTTGATAAAAAAGGTAAAGATCAAAAAATTGCAGTTTACGATTTAGGTGGAGGTACATTTGATATTTCTGTTCTTGAATTAGGAGACGGAGTTTTCGAAGTATTGTCTACAAATGGAGATACTCACTTAGGTGGAGATGATTTTGACCATGAAATTATTGACTGGTTAGCTGCTGAATTCTTAACTGAAGAAGGTATTGACTTACGTCTTGACCCAATGTCATTGCAACGTTTGAAAGAAGCTGCTGAGAAAGCAAAAATCGAATTGTCTTCTTCTGCTGAAACTGAAATTAACTTGCCATACGTTACTGCTACAGCTTCAGGACCTAAACACTTAGTTAAAAAATTAACTAGAGCTAAATTTGAGCAATTAACTGATTCATTAGTGAAACGTTCTATGGCACCAGTTGCTAAAGCGCTTAAAGATGCAAATTTATCTGTTTCTGATATTGATGAAGTTATTCTTGTAGGAGGTTCTACTCGTATGCCAAGAATCGCTGACGAAGTGGAAAAATTCTTTGGTAAAAAAGCGTCTAAAGGAGTTAATCCTGATGAGGTTGTTGCTATTGGAGCAGCTATTCAAGGTGGAGTTCTTTCTGGAGATGTAAAAGATGTATTGTTACTTGACGTTACACCTTTATCTTTAGGTATCGAAACTATGGGTGGTGTTATGACAACTCTTATTGAGTCTAATACAACTATTCCAACAAAAAAATCTCAAGTTTTCTCTACTGCTGCAGATTCTCAACCAACAGTTGAATTGCACGTATTACAAGGAGCTAGAGCAATGGCTGCTGATAACAAAACTATCGGTCGTTTTAACTTAGACGGTATTCCACCAGCACCAAGAGGTGTTCCACAAATTGAAGTAACTTTTGATATTGATGCTAATGGTATTATCAAAGTTTCGGCTACTGATAAAGGAACTGGTAAATCTCACGATATTCGTATCGAGGCTTCTTCTGGATTAACTTCTGAAGAAATCGAAAGAATGAAACAAGATGCTGAAGCTAACGCTGAATCTGACAAAATCGCAAGATCTAGAGCAGAAAAATTGAACGAAGCAGATGGAATGATTTTCCAAACTGAAACTCAATTGAAAGAATTAGGTTCTAAATTATCTGACGAAAACAAAGTGGCTGTAGAATATGCATTAACTGAATTGAGAATGGCGCACCAATCTCAAGACATTCCTGCAATTCAAACTGCTCTTGACAACATCAATGCTGCTTGGAAAAAAGCAACTGAAGCGATGTATGCTCAAGGAGAACAAGGTCAAGCTGAAGCACAACCTCAAGGGGATGCTGCTCAAGGAGACAATGTTGAAGACGTTGAATTTGAAGAAGTAAAATAATAATTTCCCATAGAGACGCACTGCGGTGCGTCTTTATTGTTGATTTAAAAAACCGTTCGCCTGTGGTGAACGGTTTTTTTTATGCAATTTTCGAATTCTTTTTATGCGACATTTTCAGAATTACTAACACATGCGGAAAGGTAATTGCAGCTAGAAAAGAGAAAAACAACCCGTTGAATATTTCAGTATCCCTAAACAGGAAATAAAGAAGTCCGATGCCCAGTAATGAGGCGAACCAATAGACAAAGCCATTCCTACAATATGCTATAAAATGGGTAAAAGTTAAAGAACCATGCAGATATTTTATTTGGTCTAAAATAGAAGGAATGCTATGCCAAATGATAAAGTAAATGGCAAAACCCCAAATTAAATCTGAAGTTTTAAATAGTATTGCAAAAAGCAAAAGAAAAAACAATTCTCTTTCTAATTTTTTTCGAAAGGATTCAAATTTCCAATAAAAATAAACACTTAAACTTATAAATATCAATCCGCTAATTATGAGGGTTTCATTTATATAGTAGGACGGAAGTTTAAATCTAATAATTTCTGTTACTATGATTTGGACTTCATTGATATGAAAGAAAAACAGTAAGAACAAGAGAACAATTCCGTATGTAAACGGGTAGAGAATAAGCAGCCATTTTGGGACATCAAAATCTAAATACAACCCTTGCTGATCGCCAAAATGGAACGCACTTACCAAAATGAATAATAGCAAGGCTAACACAGGTAATAAATAGAAAAGTAGTAACCCACTTAAAACTACCAGAACATAATATATTAGAATTTTTGTAAAGGAAAACGCGTTTTTTGAATCGTTTGTATTCTTAATTAAAAGCAAATCATTAGCCCCATGTAAAATTCCGAACGTGAAAATGAGTAAAAAACTAATGAATATTTGAATTTCTTTAGGGAAAAAGGAGTTGAGCCACAAACAAAAAAAGCTTGCTACGATTGCGAAATTTGTATATTTAAGCATGTTTGAATTAAGTTTGTTTAAAATTAAGTAAAAATATTTTAACAAAACGCATTTTGTTTGTTTAACTTTTATTATATTTACTTCAACAAATAACCTTAACCTTTAAATTTAAATTATGACAAATTTTATGTTTATTACTATGATGGTTGGAAAATTATCTCCCACTGATTATGTAGGATTTACTTTTTTCGTTGGCTGTATGGCTATGATGGCCGCATCAGCATTTTTCTTTTTATCACTGAACCAATTTGACAAAAAGTGGCGTACTTCAGTGTTAGTTTCTGGTTTAATTACTTTTATTGCCGCAGTACATTATTTTTACATGAGAGATTATTGGGCTTCGTTTGGAGAATCACCTACTTTCTTTCGTTATGTTGACTGGGTTTTAACGGTGCCATTAATGTGTGTTGAGTTCTACCTGATATTAAAAATAGCAGGAGCTAAACAATCATTGTTATGGAAAATGATTATCTATTCATTAATAATGTTAGTTACGGGTTACTTTGGTGAAGCCGTAAATCCAGAAAACGCTCAAATTTGGGGATTAGTATCTGGAATAGCTTATTTCGCTATTGTTTACGAAATATGGTTAGGGCAAGCTTCTAAATTAGCTGCCGCTGCAGGAGGAAATGTTCTTGCCTCACACAAAATATTATGTTGGTTTGTACTTGTAGGTTGGGCAATTTACCCATTAGGATACATGTTAGGAACTGATGGATGGTACACGGGAATCCTTGGAAAAGGAAGCGTAGATGTCGCTTACAATATTGCTGATGCCATTAATAAAATTGGTTTTGGATTAGTAGTCTATAATTTAGCAGTAAAATCACAAGCTAACTAATTTTCTTTTATTTAATTTGTTTATTAAAACCGAGCTTTTTTAAAGTTCGGTTTTTTTGTGCAATGGATTTTTTTATTTAGTTAAAAAACAAAACGGATTATTTTGCATCAAATATTATTGTAATTTTCAATCCTAGTTGAAATCTTAATTCATTATGAAAAAAATAATCCTACTTCTTACACTATCATTTTTTTGTACTACTATTTTTAGCCAGTCAAATAAGTCATCCAAAAAATCATCCTCTTCACTAGTTCTTGCAAAATCAGAAAATGTTTCGGCAGAGATGAATAAGAATAAATTTTATTTGTCTTTCACCAATAAAGAAGCAAAAAAAGATACAATTTTATTGAAAACTTTTGACTCAAATAAGGTGCCATTAGAATGTAAGATTGAGGCGTTTATAACCAAAGGAACTACCTTGCATAAAATAACTTGGTTGGAAAAAAAGAGTGCAATAACCAAATTAAAAACTGAAGATGCGGTAACAACTGTTTCTGTAATTTGTGATATTGCTTCAAAAACAAAAGTCCTGACGAATGAACAAACCATAACAAAAATAAAGGAAATTCATTTTTTGGATGTTAACCAAACTGTTTCTGAAACCATTGATAAAATTAGGAACGAAGGTTTTGAATGTATTGTAAACAAACAAGGAGATGTGGTATTGAAAAATAAAGGAAAGGAAAATAAAATGATTTACAATCCTTCAGATAAAAAGTTTGTATTCGCCTCAGCCGGACAATCTAAGAAAAAATAATAAAATCAAGTTTTAATATTTAACTCGACCCGTTTTAAAAATGTGTCGGGTTTTGTTTTTAATACGAGATACGTCATTAATCTGCTATTAGTAATTATTATTTCTGCATATCTTTGTTTTTTTTAAAATAAGTCAATATGAAAACTTGATTTTTAGAATGTCCAATTCCTAAAGTTGAGATTTATTGATAAAAGTATTTCGTAATATTACTATACAAATAATTTTGAATGAGAAAAATTAAGTACAAGAAAGGCAGAAAATTGCAGCCTTTTAATTTGGAATATACCGGAATTCACAAGCAGCATGAGTCAGAAATGCAGTTGTTTGTTTTTGACAATTTTGATTTGACAGAATATGAGGATTTTAAAGTTTCGGATCTGGATAAATATATCAATACTCAAAAAATGAATTGGCTGAATATTCATGGTTTAAATAATATTGAGCTAATAAAAGCGATTGGTGGTTATTTTGAAATAGATGATTTGATGCTTGCCGATATTTTAAATACGACTAGAAGAACAAAACTGGAAGAACTGTCCGACATCTTATTTTTTAATATAAAATCACTTCTGCCGGCTGGAGATTCCGATAATATCAGTGTGGAACAAATCAGTTTTTTGATAAAGGATGGTATTTTAATTTCTTTTCAAGAAAAGCGCAGTGATTTTTTCATGCATATCAGAGAACGAATTCGCACGCATTCAGGAATTGTTAGAACAAAAAAAGTCGATTATCTGTTGTACATCCTTTTGGATGCTATCATGGAAAATTTTTATATTACTATTGAAAATGAAGAAGACAAAGTAGAAGACCTAATTAACCTTTCGAAACGAAGTGCTGACCCAATTATTTTAGAGCGAATTGAAAAACACAGAGATAATTTTAATTTTGTCAAAAGATCCATTATTCCTTTGAGAGATTCTTTGTACGATATAAAAAGTATAAAAGATGACAATGTCTTTAATGCTATGGAAATGGATAATTTTAGTTTTTTTGCTCGATTGCATCAAAAAAGTTTAGAGCTTTTAGAACAAATTGATTCGGATATGGGATCATTAGAAAGTGCTTCTAATTTCTTTTTTTCGGCGCAAACGCATAAGATGAACGAGATTATGAAAACGCTGACTATTGTCTCCGCCATATTTATTCCGCTGACATTTATTGTGGGAGTTTATGGAATGAATTTTGAGTTTATGCCGGAGCTGCATTATCGAAATGGATATTATACCATTATTGGAATTATGATTTTAATAGGAATAGCAATGATCTTTTATTTTAAGAAGAGAAAGTGGTTTTGAGAGACGTAATCAGTAAAACTATGTAGTCTATAGAAACAGAATGCCTTTAAAAGAATATAAAATCTATGTCTTTATAACGGATTGGATTGAAATATAAAGAATTATCAACGCAGAAGAATTAGAATAAAAATAAAAAATATCAGAATGAACAAAGCCATATATATTGCAACCTCTGAACCTAATAGTGGGAAGTCGATTATTACTTTAGGTTTAATGAGTATGCTTATTGGTAAAACAGCTAAAGTGGGCTATTTCCGACCAATAATAGAAGATTTTGAGGATGGTAAAATCGACAATCATATTGAAACCGTAATCTCTCATTTTGGTTTGGATATTGCATTTGAAGATGCATTTGCAATTACTAAAAGCAAGCTGATCAAAAAGAAAAACAAAGGTAAAATAGGAGAAGTCCTGGATGTGATCATTGATAAATACAAACGACTGGAAGAACAATTTGATTTTGTTTTGGTTGAGGGAACTAGCTTTAGCGGTGAAGGAACGGTTATCGAACTCGATATGAATGTTCTTATAGCCAAAAATCTGGGTATTCCAACTATAATTGTTGGCTCAGGAGTTGGTAAAACATTAGAGGAATTAATCGACAGCCTTTATTTGGCGTATGATTCTTTTAAAGTAAAGGACGTCGAAGTACTGGCTGTTATTGCCAATAAAGTACAACCCGAAAATATCAAATTAGTTACAGATGGATTAAAAGCAAGTTTACCAAAAGATATTCTAGTGAACGCCATTCCGATAATATCCAGTTTAAACAATCCTACTATTAAAGAAATTGTAGATGAACTCGATGCAAAAGTGTTATTTGGTGGCGAATTCTTAAATAATGAAATTGGGAATTTTAGTGTTGGAGCAATGCAGTTACACAACTACTTGTTACACTTGAAAGAAAATGCTTTGGTGATTACTCCTGGTGACAGGGCTGATATTATATTGGGTGCATTACAAGCCAATGAATCTGCAAATTATCCGACGATTTCAGGTATAGTATTGACAGGTAATATATTGCCTGATGACAGTATTCTCAAATTAATTGAAGGATTGACCAGTATTGTTCCTATTATTTCTGTTGAAGGAGGAACATATAGTATTACCAATAAAATAGGGAATATAAAATCTCAGATTTATGCTGACAATAAGCAGAAAATTGAAACTTCAATAAATACTTTCGAAAAGTATGTGGACTTGGATAATTTAGCAAAAAAATTAAGCTCTTTTGAAGCGGAAGGGATGACTCCAAAAATGTTTCAATACAATCTAGTAAAAAGAGCAAAAAAGCACAGAAAGCATATCGTTTTGCCCGAAGGGAATGATGAAAGAATTATTATTGCTGCTGCACGTTTGTTAGCAATGGATGTTGTTGATATTTCGATTCTGGGAAATAAAAAACAAATAGAAAATAAGGTTGCAGAGTTGGGTATTGCTTTTGACTTTTCGAAAGTAAAAATCATCAATCCGATTCAATCTGAGAATTATGAAGATTACGTAAATACCTATTATGAGTTGCGTAAGAATAAGAAAGTAACATTGGCTATGGCCAAAGATTTAATGGAAGATGGTTCTTATTTTGGAACAATGATGGTGTATAAAGGCCACGCTGACGGAATGGTTTCAGGGGCGGCGCATACTACGCAGCATACGATTTTACCAGCATTGCAATTCATTAAAACAAAACCAAATTCATCCGTAGTCTCTTCTATATTTTTCATGTGTTTAGAAGACCGGGTTTCTGTTTTTGGGGATTGCGCTATTAATCCTAATCCTACCGCAGAACAGTTGGCGGAAATAGCCATTTCATCTGCTGATTCGAGTTTGGCATTTGGTATAGAACCAAAAATAGCTATGCTTTCGTATTCTTCTGGATCTTCTGGAAAAGGAGACGAAGTAGATAAAGTAAGAACGGCAACTGAAATAGTGCGAAAAAAACGTCCCGATTTAAAAATCGAAGGACCTATTCAATATGACGCTGCCGTAGATATGGAAGTGGGAAAAAGTAAAATGCCAAATTCGGAAGTAGCAGGACAAGCAAGCGTTTTAATTTTCCCGGATTTAAACACAGGAAATAACACGTATAAAGCGGTGCAAAGAGAAACTGGAGCATTGGCAATTGGTCCTATGTTACAAGGGTTAAACAAACCTGTTAACGATTTAAGTCGTGGTTGTACGGTTGATGATATTATAAACACAGTCGTGATTACGGCCATTCAAGCACAGGGATTGTAAAAAAGTTCAAAGTTTAAGGTTTAAAGTTTAAAATAGTTAACATAATAAATATCTACCCCGTCTGCCTTTAAGTGGGAAAGTCCCGAAACTTCGGGAGGGGAGAGGAAAACATAAAAAATGAAAATAGTAATTATAAATTCGGGGAGTTCTTCTATAAAATACCAACTGATTGATATGCCAGCAAATCACGTAATTTGTTCTGGTATGATTGACAGAATAGGATTGGAAACTTCTAATCTAACTTATTTAACAGATAATGTAAAATTAGAAGAGATTTTACCTATTCCTAGTCATAAAATTGGTTTAGAAAAAATCGCCCAATTGTTAATGGATGAAACCGTGGGCGTAATTAAAAGCACATCGGAGATTGAGGCTGTTGGTCATCGAGTGGTACATGGCGGAAGCACTTTTTCGAATACCGTTATCATTAATGAGGAAGTGAAAGATAAAATCAAAAAACTTTTTGACCTCGCACCATTGCATAATCCTGCTAACTTAGAAGGTATAAATGTAGCCGAAGAAATCTTTGAAAATGCGCAACAAGTAGCAGTTTTTGACACTGCATTTCATCAAACAATTCCCGTAGTGGCGCATAAATATGCGATACCAAATCAACTTTTGACAGAAAATAAAATTCGGGTATACGGTTTTCACGGAACAAGTCATAAGTACGTTTCAGGAATTGCGATTCATTATTTAAGGGATAACTCAATTAATTCGGCGTCAAAAATTATAACAATACATCTTGGAAACGGATGTAGCATGACCGCTATAAAAGACGGAAAAAGCATCGATCATACTTTAGGTTTTGGTCCTATGAACGGTTTGATTATGGGAACAAGAAGCGGTGATGTCGATCAATCGGTGATATTTTATATGGTAAATTCTTTGGGCTATTCGCTGGATGATGTCAATACAATGTTGCAAAAACAAAGCGGAATGCTAGGGATGACCGGTTACAGTGATTTGAGAGATATAGAAGCTAATGCAGAGAATGGAGACGTGGATTGCCAATTAGCATTAGATATGAATGCCTATCGAATAAAAAAATATATTGGTTCTTACACGGCTGTTTTGAATGGCTTGGATGCAATTATTTTTACAGCGGGAATTGGAGAGAATTCATCTTATATCAGAAAACTAGTTTGTACTGATATGGATTATTTCGGAATTGAATTAGACGATGCAAAAAATGAAATTCGTTCGAAAGAAATAAGGGAAATCAATACTCTAGATTCGAAAACAAAAATATTGGTGATACCTACCAATGAAGAAATTGAAATTGCCAATCAGGTTTATGAGTTACTTGTAAACTAAGAATAGATTAACACAGAAAAAAGCTTCTCAATCGGGAAGCTTTTTTATGGTTCAAATTCAATAAATGTGATTATATTTGAAGACAAATCATACAATTTTGAAAGAAAGAATAATAAAAATAATACTTCTCTATTTTATATCCTCGCAGTTGTATTCGCAGGAGTTATTGCCATTTGTTGAGAATTACAATAAATCAAATTATCAGGGAGATAACCAAATTTGGAATGTAGCGCAAGGAAACGATAACGCTATGTATTTTGCCAATAACCATTATTTATTGCGTTACGATGGCGTAAAATGGGAAAAAAACATGTTGCCTAATAAAACCATTATACGTTCTATAATGGTCGACGGAGATAAAATTTATTCGGGATCCTATAAGGAATTTGGGTATTGGTTTAGAAAAGAGGGCAAGATGTATTACGTTTCCATTTCTGATAAAACGAAAGTTTTTGATGATAGTGATAATGAAGAGATTTGGAAGATATTTAAATTCAAAGGCAAAATTTACTTTCAGTCTTTTAACGGGATTTATCTTTATGATGGGAAAGTACTTAGGAAAATTAAGTTCCCTTTTCTGGTTTCCTATTGCTTTGTGGTAGAGAATCAATTGCTTGTTGCCGCGGTAGAAAAAGGAATTTATAAGATGAATGATTCTAAGTTTGAAAAAATACAAGGATGGACCATCTTAGAGAATAACGTAATTCACCATATTGAAAAATACCACAACAAAACGTACATTTTCACTAAAAAAAACGGAGTTTATATTGAAGAGAACGGAATTCTTCGGGTTTGGGATAACCCCCTAAATGCAGTTTTAAAAGCGGCAAATATTAACGTAGCCAAGTTTATTAAGGACAATAAATTAATCATAGGAACTGCTAATAAAGGCGTTTATGTTTTTGATTTCGCTACTAATTCATCTACAAGTATCAATCGAAATAACGTATTGATGAATAACTCTATTTTAAGTATTGGCCTGGATTCCGAGAATGATTTATGGCTGGGCTTGGACAACGGAATTGCGCATGTTGAGGTTAATTCACCAATCTCTATTTTTTATGATAATTCAGGTATTTTAGGTTCAGTTTATTCGGTGGCAAGTACGCCAAAGGGATATTTGATGGCTTCCAATCATGGCGTTTTTAAGTATGAAGATAAGCAACTCTCTTTAATTCCAAATACCCAAGGGCAAGCTTGGAATATCAGCAAAATAGATAATAAATATGTTATTGGTCACAATGAAGGGACTTTCATTTATGAAAATGGTATTTTTTCTAAGTTAAATGATATAAATGGAGGTTGGAATTTAGTAAAAAGTAACATCAATAATACCTATCTGCAGGCTACATATAGTGGTGTTATCATTTACAATAATGCCAATGATTTAGGTCAAAACAAGCTAGTAAATGGACTTTTAAAACCTATTAAATATGTTGCTCAAAACAGAAAAAATGAAATTTGGGCGGCTGATAATTATCGAGGGTTGTATCGCATAAAATATAGTGATAGCGACGAAGGTACTCAGGTAGAAAATACTACTCAGGGCAATAAAATAACGAATGACTTTGGGGTGAAAATATTTGAGTTCAGAGATGAAATTTTGTTTTTGATTAACAATTCCTGGTACACTTATAGTTCTATCACTAATCAATTAAAACTAAATGAATTGTTTAATTCGAATTTCAGAAACGTTTCTGAAATCATTGCGATTGATGAAAATCATTTTATGGTTTTAAAAGAAGGACTTTTATATCATATTGATGCCAAGGGAAATAGATTTGTTTGGAATGTTGTTCAGGAGAAATATTACAAAGGAAAAATTATTAACGACAATTTGAAAATTTTCAAAGATAAAGAAAATTATTTATTGAATTTGGATGATGGATTCATTTCCCTTCGATTAAAATTTGAGAATAAACAGAACACAACTGTAAAAATTGAAGCTTTCAATTATGATAATCTGTTGGAAGATAAATCAAAGATAGATTATAATTCAGAATTAAAAATAAATGTGATTTCGGGAATATTTGGAGCAACAAAACCGAACTTGTTTTATAAAATTGATACTGCAAATGATTTCATTGCCGTAAACGAAGGGTTAATTGTTTTGAACAATATAAGTAATGGTTCACATATCATTACAATTTATAATCATGATGGTTTAAGTTATAGTAAAATTTCCAATTTTGAATTCACAGTTGCAAAACCTTGGTATTTTTCTTTTTGGATGATTCTGTTGTATTTCACAATAATTGGTGCTGTTTTATTTCTTTATTATAAATGGAATAAAATGCAATACACTCAAAAGATTGAATTGAGAGAAGAAGAACTAAAACATCAAAAGAAAATTCTGGAGATGGAATTAAAAGCCGAAAATGAATTGAATGTTCAGGAGTATGAAAAGCACATCCTTGAATTGGAATTGCAATCTAAATCTTCAGAAGTTGCCGGTAAATCACTTTCTATTGCAAAGCAAAGTGAAATGATAGAAAATATTCAAGGAATTTTGGATACAGAAACCGACTTTAATAAATTGAAAAGTGAAATAAAAAAGGCCATAAAAATTAACGCTGTAAATAAGCATGAATGGGAAACCTTTGAATCCAACCTGAATCAAATTCACAATGAATTTATAATTAATCTTTCGAAAAAATATCCAGTCCTAACTTCAAAGGATATAAAGCTTTGTATTTATTTAAAAATGAATTTATCTTCTAAAGAAATTGCTCCAATGATGAATATTTCTTTTAGAGGAGTGGAGCTACATCGTTATCGATTAAGAAAGAAATTGAATCTTACTCAGGATGAAAATCTTTCTAAATTTTTATTAAGTTTATAATAAAGTTTATATTTTTATAGATAATATATTATTTAAGTAATTTTTTTGCGAAATTACAATACATCATTACTACATCACATCGATGTAGCCTATACCTCATTATCTTCCTTAGCTACTATAAAACATTGATTTTTTCATGTATTTCAACATTTTGATGTATTCATGTAGTAATTCCATTTAGCTTACTATAACGTTGTATTTATCTAATTTGGCTCTACTAACTTAACAAATGATTAATATATGAGAAATTTTATTTTTAGCTTTTTAGCGCTCATCCTGCTTCCAGCCTATATGTCTGGTCAAGTAATCAAGGGAAAAGTATTAGATAAAAACGGAATTGGAATTCCTGGAGCAATGATATTTGCCACTGATTCTAAAACATCGGCTGATACTGATTTTGATGGAAATTTTAATATCAATGCCAAAGTAGGTGAGATGTTAAAAATTAGTATGTTAGGTTTTGATGCATTATCAATGCCTGCAACTTCTAGTCCTATGTCTATACAGATGAAGGAATCTAAGGATACTGAATTGAAAGAGGTAGTTGTAATTGGGTATGGAACCAGAAAAAAATCTGATAACACAGGATCAATTTCGCAACTTTCAGCAAGCGATATAACTAAATCTAAAGTTTTGAATGCCACACAGGCGATTCAAGGTAAAGCGGCAGGTGTTCAAGTTATAGGAACTGATACACCAGGTAGTTCTCCTTCACTTATTATTAGAGGGATTGGTACTTTTGGTGCTGATAGAACACCTTTATATGTTGTAGATGGGATTCCTACAAAAAATATCACTAACATAAATTCTAATGATATCGCATCATTTGATGTATTAAAAGATGCTTCTTCATTAGCAATTTACGGTAATCAAGCGGCGAATGGAGTTGTAATTATTACAACTAAAAAAGGAAAAGGTGATAAAACTACTGTGGAATATGATGGCTTTTATGGAGTAAGAACTCCGCTAAAAACTGTAAAAATGGCGGGTTCTAATCATTTTGCTTACTATTCTGATGTGGCAGAGCAAAACACCAGATTTTCTACAAATCAAAAATATAACACCAATTGGTTTGATGAAATTTCAAGATTAGGAACGTATTCCTCAAATAATTTATCATTATCTGGAGCTTCAGAAAAAATCAATTATTTATTCAGTTTGAATTATTATGATGAAAAAGGAATTTTAAACGGTTTGGATTACAACCGTTTTACTTTTAGAAATAATAATGATTACAAGCTTACCGATAAATTAAAAATAACTCAAACTTTGAGTGCATCTATCTCTAAATCTTCACCAAAACCTTTATCAGCATTCACATCAGCTTACAAACAATCACCATTAGTTCCGGTAAAATACCCGAATGGAAGATGGGGAATGCCAATAATTGGTGCTGATGGACAAGCATCTACAAGTGGAGCTTTATTCAATAATGTGGGAAATCCAGTGGCTCAATTAGAGTATTTTACTGAAGAGCAAAAAAATCTATTGTTGCAAGGAAGCCTCGGACTGGAATACAAAATTTTTGATGAATTGAAATTTACTTCAAGAGTAGGTTTGGAATATAACACTTGGAAGAAATTTGCTTACACACCTTCACGTAATCTTTGGTTAGCGGCTGATCCTACAAGAAATGTGGCTAATTATTCTGCTTCAGATCCAATTAATGAATTAGTTACTGCAAGAAGTGATTATTTCAATTGGAATTTCGATAATTTCTTGACTTACAATAAGAAATTTGCTGATATTCATGATGTTGAATTAACAGTCGGTATGTCGGTTCAAGAGTTTGGAAGTAAAGAAGAGTTAGACGTAAAAGGTAGAAATGTTCCTGAGAATTCTAATTACTGGAGTTTAAATCAATCTAGTGCTCTTTCTAATAATGTTGTTACTAATCATAGAATTGGAAATCGTAAAAATTTAATTGGGTATTTCGCTCGATTCCAATACACACTTATGGAAAAATATCTTTTTACAGGTACGATTCGTAGAGATGGTTCTTCACAATTTTCATCTGATAACAAATGGGGTAATTTTCCATCATTTGGTTTAGGGTGGGTAATATCTAAAGAAGATTTCTTGAAAGACAGTAAAGCAATCAATTTCTTAAAACTTCGTGGAGGTTGGGGTAGATTAGGAAATCAAAATGTACCTATTAATCAACAAACGTTTAGTTCAGGTTCAGGATATGCCTATGATTTTGGTGGTTCACTATATTCTGGGACAACTATTGGTTCTTTTATTGACCCTACTTTGGGTTGGGAAATTACAGAAGAAGCATCAGCTGGTTTAGACTTTAAAACGATAGACAATAAATTATCAGGATCATTGGATTGGTACAATAAAAAGACAACGAATGTTATTCTTAATGTTACACCACCTTTGACTGTGGGTACAGGAGCAACTCCAGCGCATGCAGGAGAAATTACAAACAAAGGATATGAAGTTGCCTTGCGCTGGGATGATAATATCAATGATAACCTTAAATATTGGGTTGGAGGTAATTATTCGAATAATAAAAACTTAGTGTCTAATGTGTACAATCCATTAGCAATTAAGCAAACTGGTGGAGGAATAGGTAATGGACAATATACTAAGCAATTGGCAGAAGGACAGCCTATTGGTAGTTTTTACTTGTTTGAAGTAGCGGGTTATGATGCAAATGGTAATTTTACTTACTATGACAAAGATGGCATTGTTACATCTACACCGGCAGAAACAGATCGAAAATTCTTTGGTTCTTCTTTACCAACCTATTATTACGGGGCAAATTTTGGTTTAGAATATAAAAATATTGACTTTTCTGTAGATACATACGGAGTAGGAGGAAACAAAGTGTACAATGGAAAAAAAGCACAACGTTTTGGAAACGAAAACATTGAAGCTGGTATAGCTACCGATTTTTGGACTTCTACAAATATTAATGCAGCAAATCCGGCACCGTTTAATTCTGTTCCAATTTCATCAAACTATTACTTAGAATCAGGAGCTTTCTTTAGAGTGAATAACATCACTTTAGGCTATACTATACCTAAATTGTCAAACTCTGTTAGTTCTCTTAGGTTATATGCAAGTGCTATAAATCCTTTTATATCACAAAAATTTACAGGATATTCTCCAGAATTAAATAATGATGGTGACCCAATGGGAATGCAGGGAATAGAGCTTGATGCTTATCCTACATTGAGTTCATTCATTATTGGTGCTAACATAAAATTTTAATAACATGAAAAAAATATTCATACCCATAACTTTAGTAACTATTGCACTTTTTTCTAATAGTTGTTCTAATGATTTTATTGATGTTGCTCCAACAGAAAGTATAACTGAAGCAGATTTATTGACAGTTTATAATAATGACGATGGAGCTAAGAGTTTTGTAACCGCTATTTATAGTAAGTCTCTGGACTGGAATATGAGTTCATTCTCTTGGAATGGTTTGTCAAGCATGACTTCTGATGATGCTGACAAAGGATCGGATCCTGGAGATTCAGGAGCAGATAAAGATAAATGTGACGCACTTACTCTAGATGCAACTTCGCTATCTGTACAAGATGTTTTTGAGGCTAATTACCAAGGAATAAGCAGAGTTAATATTGCGCTTTTATATCTTCCAAAATTAGATAAAGCAGATGCTGCTCTAAAATCTAGATTAACTGGTGAAGCTAAATTTCTTCGCGCTTTGATGTATTTCAATTTGGTAAGATGCTATGGTGGTGTACCGATTGTAGATCATGTTCCCGTACCTTCTTCTTCAGAAGATACTGATATGACATTGACTAAAAAATCAAAACAAGAAGTATATGCTTTTATTCAAACAGATTTATTAGCTGCAATAGCTGCGCTTCCTGAAAAATCAGGATATGCTGTTTCTGATTTAGGAAGAGCGACTAAAGGTGCTGCTCATGCTTTACTGGCAAAAGTATATTTGTATCAAGGAAACTGGCAAGGTGTAAAAGACCAAACTTCCGCTATAACGGGATATAATTTAGTGCCTAATTATGCAACAATTTGGAGAGAAGCTGGTGAAGACAGCATAGAATCTATTTTTGAAATTCGTGGATATGGTGGGAATCCTTCTCAAGGTATTGAAGGCTATATGGTATCTCAAGGAGCGAGAGGAACTAGTGGCTGGGGTTGGGGTTTCAATACACCTACTTTAGGGTTGGCTAATTCTTATGAAGCTGGCGATGTCAGAAAAGATGCAACTATTGTTTTTGCAGGTGAAACCATGTGGGACGGAAGAGTAGTTTCTCCGCTTGTGGCTAACCCAAGATACAATGAAAAAGCATATGTAAGTAACACTGCAGAAACTTTCAACGGTGATTGGGAAACCACAAAAAACATCCGAGTTTTACGTTACGCAGAGGTTTTATTGATGCAGGCTGAAGCCGCTAACGAAAGTGGAACCGGTGATGTAACTGGTCCATTGAATAAAGTAAGAAACAGAGCTGGTTTAGCAAATACAACGGCAACAGGACAGGCAGGATTAAGAGCTGCCATTAGAGCCGAAAGAAGACATGAATTGGCTTTTGAGCATGACCGATGGTTTGATCTAGTTAGAACAGGTCAAGCAAAAGCCGCTATGGCTGCCGATGGTAAAACTTTTGTGGAAGGAAAACATGAATTGTTTCCTTTACCTCAAAAATTCATTATTCAGGCTGATGGGAAATCTTTACAAAATCCAGGTTATAATTAGAAATTTCTACAATTTCGCCCTTTCTTTTTGAAAGGGTTGGAGTTTGTGGACAATCTATTATACATCATAAAACAAAATCTAAAATGATAAAATTTTCAATTTTAGTTCTGCTTTTTACTTTCCTTGGATGTGACTCTTCTAGTTCCGCTTCAAGCGGTGGTACAGTAGTTACTCCTCCAGTTGTTGTTCCTCCGGTAGTAAAATTATCTGATGAAGAACTAATAGATTTGGTGCAAAAGCAAACCTTCGCTTATTTTTGGAATTATGCTCAAACTAATTCTGGAATGGCAAGAGAACGCTATATTCCTCAAGACCCAAGTTTTGATCAGAATATTGTCACAACAGGTGGCTCTGGTTTTGGTTTAATGGCGATAGTTTCGGCTATGTCCCGAGGGTATATAACAAAAGCACAAGGAACAGAACGATTAAATAAAATAGCTGATTTCCTAGCTACTGCTGATCGTTTTCATGGTGCTTGGTCACATTGGATTGATGGAAACACTGGGCATGTTATTCCTTTTGGAACCATAGATAATGGTGGTGACTTGGTGGAAACTTCATTTTTGACAGCTGGTATGATAACTGTTCGCGAATACCTTAAAAATGGTACAACTGACGAAAAAGCTTTAGCTCAAAAATATGATGTACTTTGGAAAGGAGTCGATTGGCAATGGTATACTAATAATCAGAATAAGTTGTTTTGGCATTGGTCACCTAATTACGCCTGGCAAATGAATTTCCCTCTTGAAGGTTATAACGAGTGTTTGATAACTTATGTTATGGCATCTGCTTCTCCTTCACATGCTATTGCACCAATTGCTTATCATGAAGGTTGGGCCAGAAGTGGCGGAATAGTATCGGCCTTAACAAAATACAATTTGCCTTTGATTTTAAAACACAATGGAGCTCAAGAATTTGGTGGACCATTATTTTGGGCACATTATTCTTATCTTGGTGTAGATCCAAATCAGTTGAGCGATCAATATGCTAACTATTGGGATTTGAATTCGAATCATGTTAAAATTGACTATCTATATTGCGTTGCAAATCCAAAGAGTTATAAAGGATATGGCCCAAATTATTGGGGCTTAACCGCATCGTATTCTAGAAATACAGATGGATCGATCGGTTATGATGCACACATGCCGAGTAATGATAAAGGGATTATTTCTCCAACAGCGGCAATAAGTTCAATTGTTTATACACCGGTAGAATCTAAAGCACTGATGCGAAATTTATATGAAAATTATAAAACAGATACATGGGGCGTGGCAGGATTTTACGACGCTCACAGTCAGCAGTATCAATGGACAGCACAACGCTATTTGGCGATAGACCAAGGACCAGAAATGGTTATGTTAGAAAATTATCGTTCGGGATTATTATGGCAATTGTTCATGAATGCTCCCGAGGTGAAACAAGGTTTAATTAGTCTTGGTTTTCATTCTGGTAAATATGCATTCTAATTAGAATTAAAAATAGAAAAATTAGTAATAATTAAAAATATTAAATATGAAAAATAGTATAAAAATATTCTGTTTAAGTGCTGTATTTTCCATGCAGTTTTTAGCAAGTTGTACTGATAATGTAGATAGCAATGAGCCACTGGATTACCCACCAATTGGGTCTTACAATACTTCTGACGAGGTAAATGCTTCAAATTTAATTGCGAAATGGAGTTTTGAAAATAGCATAGCAGATTCTAAAGGAGGCCTTACCGGAACAGGCAAAAATGTAACTTATACAGCAGGTGCTAAAGGACAGGCGTTTCAAGGTTCTAATATTCAAGAACGTTATGCCGTTTATAATAATGCAACAGCTGTTGGTGCACTAAGTAGCTTCAGTTTTAGTTTTTGGATGAAATCTGGTCAAACCGTTCCTGACGGTGGTGCTCCAGGACAAGGAAAAGGTATTCAAGGAATTTTTTCTTTAGTAAACCCAGCAGGTTTTTGGGGAGGATTGAATTTGTTTCTTGAAAATCCTGATAACTCAAAACCGAATACTCTTCGTTTGAAAATGGGTATCGAAAACAAAAGAGTAGCTTGGGGTGGTCAAGGACCAATTTTTAACATTGAAGGAGCAGTAGATTCTTGGATTCAAGTGGTTTTGACGTATGATGACGTTACAAGTAGATATACAGTTTATAAAAATGGAGAAAAAGGAACTAACAGTATTTACGGAACTCCTTACGGTCCTTTTACGGACTTAAATGGTTCATGCATACTTTATGGTGATAATCCAGGCGGACCTGATGGAAGCAACGGAAATCCTAACAGCGCTCCTTTATACGGTGCCTTAGTTTTTGCTACACCAAATCTATCGCAATTGGTTATTGGGTCAAATCAATTCAGCACTACACCTTCACTTACAACTACACATGGAGATGAAGGTTGGGCAACAGATTATGCCGGTTTATTAGATGAATTTAGAATCTATAAATCAGCTTTGACTTCTTCTGAAGTTAATGCCTTATATAAATTAGAAAGTACAAACAGATAATATTTAATTGTTAAACAGATAGTAAAATTACCTACTATCTGTTTTTATTATATTTTTAAATGAAAAGAAAGCTTCTTTTTCTATTTTTAATTTTAAGTCAATTTTCTTTTTCTCAATCAGAGGTTAATGGGAAAATGAAAACCGAAATCGTTGAAAAACACGAATTAGGTTATGTATTACATATGCCTGCAAATACCAAAGAGAAAAAACCACTGATTATTTTTCTTCATGGTTCAGGCGAAAAAGGAACAGATATAGAAAAAGTGAAAGTTCACGGTCCTTTCAAATACTTAAAAAGCCACGCACTCGATGCTTATATTTTAGCGCCACAATGTCCGGAGAATGAATATTGGAATGAAGAAGTATTGTACCGTTTGATATTAAAAATCCAAAAAGAAAATAATATCGATCCCAGTAGAATTTATTTGACGGGTTTAAGTATGGGAGGATGGGGAGCTTGGAATCTTGCTTTTGCACATCCCGAAACTTTTGCTGCATTAGTTCCAATTGCAGGATTTGTAGACAGAGTTCCGATGATAGAAGATTGTAAAATCAAGAATATTCCCACCCGAATTTTTCATGGTCTGCTAGACGATGTTGTCAATGTCGATTATGCGATTACTATTTATAAAAAATTAAGAACCTGTAATGCCAATGTTGAACTAACCATCTTCGATGATGCGGGACACGATAGCTGGTCTAAAGTATATGACAACCAAGAAATTTATGACTGGATGTTTAAACAAACAAAAACTGATAACAAATGAAAATTAAACTAATTATACTACTCTTGGGCTTTTCGCTTTTTGGCTACAGCCAAAAAAAAGCAAAAAAGACAGTTAAAATAAAACCGAAAACCGAATTTGTGACCGAATTAATGTCGAAAATGACATTAGATGAAAAATTAGGTCAGTTAAATTTGCCTACTTCGGGAGACATCACAACAGGATCAGCCAGTAACTCTAATGTCGCTAAAAATATTGAAGATGGTAAAGTAGGTGGTTTATTCAATATCAAATCAGTTCAAAAAATTAAAGAAGTACAAAAGATTGCAGTCGAAAAAAGCCGACTTAAAATTCCGTTGCTTTTTGGAATGGATGTGATTCATGGTTATGAAACGACTTTTCCTATTCCACTTGGTTTATCTTGTACTTGGGATATGAAACTGATTGAGCGAAGCGCTCAAATTGCTGCTCAAGAAGCTAGCGCTGATGGGATAAACTGGACTTTTTCTCCTATGGTTGATATTTCTCGTGACCCACGTTGGGGAAGAGTTTCTGAAGGTTCAGGTGAAGATCCGTTTTTGGGAAGCCAAATTGCAAAAGCGATGGTACATGGATATCAAGGAGATGATTTATCAAAAAATAATACGATTTTATCGTGTGTGAAACATTTTGCTTTGTACGGCGCACCTGATGCAGGACGTGATTACAACACCGTTGATATGAGCAGGATAAAAATGTATAATGATTATTTTCCTCCGTACAAAGCCGCAGTGGATGCAGGTGTCGGATCAGTTATGGCGTCTTTCAATGAAGTCGAAGGAATTCCTGCAACCGGAAATAAATGGTTAATGACCGATGTGTTGAGAAAGCAATGGGGTTTTAAAGGTTTTGTTGTTACTGATTTTACGGGTATTAACGAAATGGTTGATCATGGAATGGGCGATTTGCAAACGGTTTCCGCTTTGGCATTAAATGCTGGAATTGAAATGGATATGGTGGGTGAAGGTTTCCTCACAACTTTAAAGAAATCATTGGATGAAAATAAAGTAAGTATGGAACAAATTGACAATGCGGTCCGACTTATTTTGAATGCAAAATATGATTTAGGATTATTTGAGGATCCTTATAAATATTGTGATGAGAAAAGAGCAAAAACGGAAGTTTTTACAACCTCAAATAGAGTTGAAGCTAGAAAAATTGCGACTCAATCTTTAGTTTTACTAAAAAACAACAACCAATTGCTTCCGTTAAAAAAGTCAGGAACTATTGCTTTGATTGGACCTTTGGCTGATGCCAAAGAAAATATGGCAGGGACATGGAGTGTAGCCAGTAAAATGGAAAACTCTGTTTCATTATTGGCAGGAATCAAAGAATTAGCAGGGAATTCTACTAAAGTGCTTTACGCCAAAGGGAGCAATCTGGACTATGATCCCTTATTTGAAGAAAAAGCGACCATGTTTGGTAAAACCTTGCATCGCGATTCTAGAACTGCAGCAGTACTATTGGCAGAAGCTTTAAAAATTGCCAATCAATCCGATGTAATTGTTGCAGCTCTTGGTGAGTCAGCAGAAATGAGCGGAGAAAGCAGTAGCAGAACTAATTTATCGATTCCACAGGCTCAGAAAGATTTATTGCAGGAATTACTTAAAACAGGAAAACCGGTTGTACTCGTTTTATTTACAGGACGTCCTTTGGTTTTGGTTCAGGAAAATGAAACTGTACCAGCTATTTTGAACACTTGGTTTGCAGGAAGCGAAGCGGGAAGTGCCATTGCTGATGTTTTGTTTGGAAATGAAAACCCTTCTGGAAAATTAACCGCTACTTTCCCAAGAAATGTAGGGCAGGTACCTATTTATTACAATCAAAAAAATACCGGAAGACCCTTAGGTAATAAAGAAGGAAAGTTCGAAAAATTCAGGTCTAATTATATAGACGAAAGAAATGAGCCATTATTTCCTTTTGGTTTTGGATTGAGTTACTCCACATTTGACTATTCAAATCTTAAAATTTCATCGGACAAAATGAACTTCAACGAAAAAGTAAACGTTATCGTTGATGTTAAAAATACCGGAAATTATGATGGTAAAGAAGTCGTTCAATTGTATATACGTGATATGGTAGGTTCAGTTACAAGACCGATAAAAGAGTTGAAGGGTTTTCAAAAAATAATGCTTAAAAAAGGAGAAAAACAAACGGTAACCTTTGAAATTTCTGTCGAAGAGTTGAAGTTTTATAATTCTGATTTGCAATTTATTGCTGAACCGGGTGTGTTCCAAGTTTTCGTAGGAACAAACTCCAGCACAGAGAATAAAGTTAGTTTTGAGTTGATTAAATAAATTTGGTTTGTTTATTTTGAGATTCGCCCTTCGATATTTAATATCGAAGGGTTTTTTTAACAAATAAATCGTATTTGTTAAATGTCAGATTATAAAAAAGCCGCTATTTTATTTACTTTTATCAATTCTAAAAAACTATAAAAATGAAACAATTAGTAACACTTTTAGCCGTCTTTACCATGAGTATATTGAATGCACAAAGCATTGAATCGCCTTCCGGTAAAATTGCGATTAATTTCAAATTAGCTGGAAATGGACAACCAACATATTCAGTAAATTACAAAGATAAAGCGGTCGTTCTGCAAAGCGCTTTGGGAATAAAACTAAAGGGAAAACCGGCTTTGGATGCTGGTTTTGAAAGTGTTGGTTCAAAAACAGCCACTTTCAATGAATCTTGGAAACCAGTTTTAGGAGAACAAGCCACTATTGTTAATCATTACAATGAGCTTATAATTTCTCTTATTCAAAAAGAAACCCATGTAAAAATGAATATCATTTTCAGGGCTTTTGACGAAGGAGTGGCTTTCAGATATGATTTTCCAAAACAAGCTGATTTGAATTATTTCATTATTTCTGATGAGGTTACTCAATTTAATCTGACAGAAAATAACAAAGTATTTTGGATTCCGGGGGATTTTGACAGCAATGAATATGAATATAATGAAACGAAACTTTCAGAAATTGATAACTCTAAAATAAACATGAATAATGGTATTGGAGTAAAATCCATTCCAGGAAAATATGTGGTGCAATCCCCTTTGATGATGAAATCGCCATCAGGGTTGTATCTTAATATTTTTGAAGCAGCAGTTGTCAATTATCCGGTAATGCATTTGAATGTTGATGTAAAAAATTACAAATTAAATGCACAATTAGTACCCAATGCCATTGGTGACAAAGCATATTTACAAACGCCTTGTGTTTCTCCTTGGAGAACTATCATGATAAGTAATGATGCTAGAGATATTGTAGGGTCTAAAATGATTTTAAACTTAAATGAACCATCAAAATTAGATGACACTTCTTGGGTAAAACCAATGAAATATATTGGAATTTGGTGGGAAATGCATGTTGGGAAATCAACATGGGATTATGCCGGTTCCCAAAATGCAACTAATTTTGCAGATGCACCAAAAGCGTCAGGAAAGCACGGCGCAACTACGGAGAACACCAAAAGATATATCGATTTTGCAGCCAAAAATGGTTTTGATGGAGTATTGGTAGAAGGTTGGAATGTAGGTTGGGAAGATTGGAATGGAAACTGGAAAGAAGAAGTTTTTGATTTTGTAACGCCTTACCCAGATTTTGATATTGCTGCTATTTCGGCTTACGCCAAATCAAAAAACGTTAAAATGATTATGCATCATGAGACATCAGGTTCTGTCGCTAATTACGAGCGCCATTTGGACCGTGCTTTCGAGAATATGGTGAAATACGATTATCCTGCAGTAAAATCAGGCTATGTGGGTAAAATTATTCCGCGTGGTGAATTTCATGACGGTCAAACTATGGTGAATCATTTCAATTTTGTTGCCAGACGCGCAGCAGATTATAAGTTGATGATTAATTCCCATGAATCTTCAAGACCAACAGGTTACGGAAGAACGTATCCAAATTATATTGCTGCCGAAGCGGCTCGTGGTAATGAGTTTAATGCTTGGAGTGTTGGAAATCCACCAATGCATGAAACGATATTGCCTTTTACAAGACTTTTAGGAGGACCTATGGATTATACTCCCGGAATTTTTGAAATAAAAATGAGTTATTATGACAAAAATAAAACCGAGCAAGTTCATACTACTTTAGCAAAACAATTGGCATTGTACGTGACAATGTATTCTCCGTTGCAAATGGCGGCTGATTTACTTGAAAATTATGAAAAATATCCGGATGCTTTTCAGTTTATAAAAGACGTAGCAGTAGATTGGGACGAAAGTAAATATCTTCAAGCGGAACCGGGAGATTATTTAACGATTGCTAGAAAAGCAAAAGGAAAAGAATCTTGGTTTCTAGGTGCAATCACGGATGAAAATGCCAGAAAATCGGAAATAAAGTTAGACTTTCTTACCAAAGGTAAAAAGTATAAAGCGATCATCTATGAAGATGCCAAAAATGCCGATTGGAAAAATAACCCTATCGCTTATAAAATTAAAACAATAGAAGTGACCAATAAATCAAAAATCAATTTGAATTTGGCACCAGGAGGAGGAACAGCGATTAGTTTCGAACCAATTAAATAGCCATTTCAGTTGCTAAGTTCATTTCCTGCAAGTTGTTATTAACTTGCAGGATTTTTTTTTTTTTGATTTAGATGCCAGAATACTATAATATTGACGAAATTGCGGCATAAATCAGAATAGTATAGAACTATTTAAATACTTAATGCTATAAATTATGAGAAAACTATCTTTTGTAATGCTTATTTTTTTTAATGGAATTACCCTTTTTGCACAAACCAAAGAGGAGCAAACTATCAAAGAAATTTACAAATCTTCATTAACCAATTCAAAATGTTATTCTTGGTTGGATTATTTATCCAATAAAATCGGTTCTCGTTTATCAGGTTCTGATAATGCTCAAAAAGCAGTTTTATATACTAAAGCACAACTTGAAAAACTTGGTTTAGATAAAGTCTATCTTCAAGAAGTAATGGTACCAAAATGGGTTCGAGGTGAAAAAGAAACAGCCTATATTCAAGATAAAAAGAACAAAATAAGTGTGCCAATTTGTGCTTTAGGAAGTTCTGTTGCAACCGCAAAGAGCGGACTAACTGCAGAAGTTATTGAAGTACATAGCTTAGCAGAATTAGCTACATTAGGAACAGATAAAATAAAAGGAAAAATTGTTTTTTATAATCGTCCAATGAATAATGGCGAGATAGAAGCTTTTGATGCATATTCTGGAGCGGTAGATCAAAGATACGGTGGTGCAGAAGAAGCATCAAAATTTGGTGCCGTGGGTACAATAGTGCGTTCAATGAATTTGCGATTGGATGACTTTCCTCATACTGGAAATCAAAGTTATGGTGATATACCAAAATCACAATACATTCCTACAGCAGCTATAAGTACTAACGGTGCCGAATTATTATCTAAAACTTTGAAAAACAATCCAAAATTAAAATTCTATTTCAAGCAATCGTGCCAGCAAATGGACGACGTTTTGTCTTATAACGTAGTTGGTGAAATAAAAGGAAGTGAACATCCAGAAAATATTATGGTGGTTGGCGGACATCTTGATTCTTGGGATTTAGCAGATGGTTCTCATGATGATGGCGCTGGAGTAGTACAAAGTATGGAAGTCATTAATATTTTCAAGAATTTGGGTTATAAACCAAAAAATACTATTCGTGTCGTACTTTTTATGAATGAAGAAAATGGAGGTCGAGGAGGAAAAAAATATGAAGAATTGTCAAAAACCAATAAAGAAAATCACATTTTTGCTTTAGAAAGTGATTCAGGTGGATTCAGTCCAAGAGGTTTTTCATTTGAAGCTGATGATGCTAATTTTAATAAAATAGCAAGTTGGAAAAATCTATTTGAGCCCTATTTAATACATCTTTTTGTTAAAGGACATAGTGGTTCGGATATTGGACCATTGACTTCTAAATCGATTGTAAAAGCAGGTTTAAATCCTGATTCACAACGTTATTTTGATTATCATCATGCTTTAAATGATAAATTTGATGCAATAAATAAACGAGAATTAGAGTTAGGAGCAGCAACAATGGCTTCACTGATGTATTTGATCGATCAAAACGGAATCATTAAATAATATAAATGAGTGAGCTAAATTTATTTTTTTATTTAGTATTTAAAAGAAATAGTAAATTTAGCTCCTTCATTAATTTTACTTTCTACAACAATACGGCCACCAAGACTGGTAATATGATTATAAACTAAATATAGTCCTATACCGTTACTGTCACTATGACTGTTATTATGGAATTTTTGATGTAATCCAAAAATTTTATCTTTTACTTTATCCAAATCAAAACCAAGACCCTCATCACAAAATATTAATTGATTTATTCCATTAACTGACTTAGAATAAACGGAAATAGTGGGGACCGAATCTGGTTTGGCATATTTTATTGAATTCGTCAATAAATTCAGAAAAATACTTTTTAGATAGGCTTTATTAAAATTTATGTTTTCAAGCGCTGAGAAATCAACATTAATGACCGCTTTGGAATCTTTTATTAAAGAAGTTATCGATACAAGAACATCATGTAAGGACTCGTTTAAATTTAATTCTTCAATTGAAGTAGTCAAATTTTCATTTTGAGACAGTGTTTTTATAGAGTCATTTAAAGTTTCTTTTAAATTTTCCGTGGTAATTTTAAGTATTTCTACAAATTCAAGCGTTTCCGGATCATTAATTTTAGAAACATCTATAAGACCGAAAATGGAAAGTAAATTGTTAATAGGAGACTTTAAATCATGTGACGTTTTATGTGTTAAAAGCTTGAGATCCTTATTGATTTTTGTAATATTGGAAAGAAGTAAATTTCGTTCCTCTTCAATTCTTTTTTTATCCGTAATATTTTTTGCGATCGCATAAACTAACCGCTCGTTTTCTACAGGCATTGATGTCCAAGATAACCAAACAATTTCTCCAGCTTTCGTTAAATACCGATTTTCAAAATTTAATAGTGGTTTATTTTTATATACTTGTTCTCGAGTTTCAATCGTGGCTTTAAGATCTGGTGCGTATACAAAATCAGTTATAGGTTTAGAATATAGTTCCTCATCACTATACCCTAATAATTTTGAAACTGCAGGATTAATTCTTTTAAAATATCCATCAAATCCTGCAATACAAATAAAATCGGCTGAAATCTTAAAGAAATTATCAAAGTGATATATTCCCTCTAAATCAGGATTTAAATTGCTGTTTTTAGTCATTTTGCTTAATAAAATTTATATATGTGATTTCGAGCTAGTATAAAGTTTTGTACTTATTTAATTAATACTTAAAGATTAAACAAACAATTTAAATCAAAATTAGACAATATAAATTATAATATTGTTAATTTTCATTAGAAACCTAGGATAAAAATTTGAAAGAATAATATTATTTAATAATAAGAAAATGATTTTTAAAAAAAAGGCCGTCAATTTTGTTGACAGCCTTTTTTTATGCGATTTTAATTAATTTAGATTTTAAAAATCCCTCCCAAGGCAATTATTCTTTGAAAAAAGAAAAAGTCTTGGGAAGCGCTGTCTTCTATGCTTTGAGTAGTTCTAATGTCTTGCATATTAATATAACCTGCTTTTAATTCACCTTGAACATAAAAATGTTTTAAGAAAGTGATATTTAAACCTGCTTTTAAAGAGGTTCCATAACCTGATATATGAAAATCATCATGACGTGGTTTCCCTAAAAGTGTTGTATTTGTTTTTGGATACAATAATCCAACTCCTACACCTTCAGTCAAATTGATTTGAATCTTATCAGTATTTTCAATTTTGAATAATGACGAAATATCATCATGCCTCGAAAACTCTGTGTTTACATAATTCAATCCATCTGTATGTTCGTACAATAAAAACTTCTCCGTAACAATAGTAGGAGTATTGCTGTAAGTACCATTGTAATCTGATCCCGAATCGGTTGATGGAAGACTGATTGTTCCGGTCATATTGACGGTCTGGTTTTGTGTCAATACATATTTCATATGATCCATTCCAATAGCAATACTGTAATGGTCATTAATGAAATATCCCATTCTAAAATTTGTTTGAGGGATAGTCATTTTAGTAGGATTTATATAATCTACGTGCCAGCCTTTTGGTTTGTCATGAGCGATTGCATTATCAAGAGTGAAATTGTAATCTTTCCCTGTAAAAGTTATGTCAGACTTACTGTAAGAATCTCGGTTTCCTCCCCAGGAGATAAAGAATTTTCCTTTATTGTTGTCAGTATATCTATCTTTTATTTTAAGTTGTTCTTGAGCTACAATATTTTTCGAAAAACACAGTGAAAAATATGCAGAAAATATAATTATATTTTTCAACGAATTTTTATTTAATTTAAAATTGATTTACGGTTTTTCTGATCGCAACTAACTTGGTCATTAATCCTTCAAAATAGTCTAAATGCAGCATATTTGCCCCGTCACTTTTTGCATTAGCGGGATCAAAATGTGTCTCTATAAAAATCCCATCCACGCCTACAGCAATTCCGGCTTTGGCAATTGTTTCAATCATATCAGGTCTTCCGCCTGTAACTCCAGCCGTTTGGTTGGGTTGTTGTAACGAATGTGTTACATCAAGAACCGTAGTCGCATATTGTTGCATGGTAGGAATTCCTCTAAAATCAACAATCATGTCTTGGTAGCCAAACATAGTTCCACGATCCGTAACCATTACGTTTTGATTATTACAATCCAAAACTTTTTGCACGGCATGTTTCATGCTTTCAGGACTCATGAATTGCCCTTTTTTCAAGTTTACCACTTTTCCAGTATTGGCAGCTGCCACAACTAAATCAGTTTGGCGAACAAGAAAAGCAGGGATTTGCAGAATATCAACATATTGCGCAGCCATTTCTGCATCTTCATTGGTATGAATATCTGTTACGGTTGGAACACTAAAAGATTCTGATACTTTTCTCAGTATTTTCAATGCTTTTTCGTCTCCAATTCCAGAAAAACTGTCAATTCTAGAACGATTAGCTTTCTTGAAAGAACCTTTAAAAACAAAAGGAATTTCCAGTTTATCAGTAATACCTATTAATTTTTCAGCAATACGCATTGCCATTTCTTCACCTTCAATAGCGCAAGGTCCAGCCAGTAAAAAAAAGTTACCACTTTCAGTATGTTTGATTTGTGGAATATGTTGTATGTTCATAGTAGTTATTTTTGAAAGTGCAAAGGTAGTTAGGATTTGCGATTTACAAATTAATTTAGATTATTATTATCGAGTATTAGGAGCTGATTCCTTCTATCCGTTTCAATCTTTTCCTTTTTAAAGAAAAAAAGAAAAGGATTTTCACTTCTAGAAGGGCTACGGCAGTGGTCTATATTTTAATTTTTCTTTAAACTTAGACCCACTGGAACCATTAAAATTCCTTTTTCGTAAATATTCAAATAGAGATTTACAGGTTTTTTTTGTCCATCCCATTTTAGTTCATAAACGTCTAAAAATCCAGCACCTAATTCAGTTCTTTTCGAGGGGAAAGGACAACAGCTTTCTAATTTTGTATACGTGATTTTTTCGCCTTTTGGTCCTGCTAAAGCATTCAAAAATCGTTGTTGATTAATGGAGTCTTCTTTAGTATTTCTATAAAAAATATTGATGGGATAATCTTGATTGTAGCCGTATTTTTTGTCTTTGCTGTATTCTGTGATTACAAATGTATTGTCTTTTGATATCATAAGAGCAGGAGCGTTATCGTCTATGTTTTTCAAGGTAGATTTTGTACTCATGCAAGAAGCGGTAACAATCAGTATTGCCATATAAAGTGCGGTTTTTTTCATAGTTTTCTTTATTTTCTTGCTTTTTGGAGCAGATTATATTTTTTTGTTATTCTAGGTGTTTGAAAATAATAATGTTAATTTTTAGTACAAATATATACAGAACTTTAAACGGTTTTGCTACTTCAAACAACAATTGTGCCTTAATTGTGATATTTATAAAAAGCATAATCCTTATTTTTACAAAAAAAAGAATCTATATGAATATTATTTTTCAGACTTGGCCTTGGTATGTTTCAGGGTTTTTGATAGGAATGATTATGCTTTCTCTTATCTATTTCGGGAAAGCTTTTGGGATGTCATCTAATTTGCGTTCCTTATGCTCTATAGCAGGAGCAGGGAAATATGTTTCTTTCTTTAATTTCGATTGGAAATCGCAACGGTGGAATTTACTGGTTGTTTTAGGGGCCATGTTGGGTGGCTTTGTAGCTGTACATTTTATGAATGATCCCTCGAATGTCGACATAAATCCAAAAACTATCGCTCAGTTAGCACAATTAGGAATTGACGCACCAAACGGAAAACTTATGCCGGAAGCACTATTTGGAGCACAAATTTGGCAATCTCCAAAAAGTATTCTTATCCTATTAATTGGAGGAATTCTAATTGGATTTGGAACCCGTTATGCAGGTGGTTGTACATCAGGTCATGCCATATCTGGTTTGAGTAATTTGCAACTTCCTTCTTTGAAAGCTGTTATCGGATTTTTTATTGGAGGTTTAATCATGGCACATTTTTTATTACCATTAATTTTTTAGAATATGAACATATTAAAATATTTACTTGTTGGCTTTGTTTTCGGAATTGTACTTACAAAATCAGAAGCAGTTTCCTGGTATCGCATTTATGAGATGTTTCAATTTCAATCGTTTCACATGTACGGAATTATTTCTGTAGCAATTGCAACGGGTGTGATTGGCATTCAAATTATAAAAAGAAACAATATAAAAGACATAAAAGGACAACCAATAGAAATTCTTGATAAAGAAAAAGGTTCTTTCCGTTATTGGATAGGAGGAATATTTTTTGGACTAGGATGGGCGCTTGTAGGTTCTTGTCCAGGACCTATCTTCATCCTGCTTGGCGCTGGTTTCTGGAGTGTTCTACTAGTGCTTTTTGGCGCTTTATTGGGTACTTTTATTTATGGAGTATTGAAAGATAAATTGCCTCATTAATCATTCTGAATTGACATTTAAAATAGCATTTTCTAAAAAAAGGAAGATGCTATTTTTTTTTGTTCAGTTTTAAAATACCAACAACGATTAAATACTGTGCTGCTATATACGTGGACATAATCAGGAAAGAACTAAATTTAAGGGGTTCATAAAACTTATCAAAAGCCATGATACTATCAGAACTTACAAAAAGAACTGCACCTAGTAAAATATACATTCCAGCAGGTTTGCTCCATTTCAAATAGCCTTTAAATGCAAATAAAAGCATAGTTGACAGCACTATAGCATAGACAAAGACAGGAATTTTTAGATCACCCAAACTTGGTAATAAAACGGATAACATAGCCATTAAATAGACTATTATCACTGTAATGCCCACCCAAAAAACAGCTTTGTTTCTTGTTGAATTTATTCTTAATTGTTTGCTGAACAAAATGATGTAAGCAATATGGGAGATTAGAAAGGAAGCCAATCCAACAATAAAGTACATCTGACCTTTGTCCGCAAACATTAAAACTACATCACCAATCCAAGAAAAAGTCAAGGCTATTAATAGGAATTTTTTTGATGGAAAATCTCCGCAAGTGTAAACGGCTAAAAAAAGAAAAGGAATCAAAAAAGGTTTTAAGAACCAATAAATTTCCTCTCTTTCTAAAATAATTAATAAAAGATAAACGAAACTAATTCCTATATAGGCTTTGAATGATAAGGTACTTCTCATGAATTATTTTTAGGATTATGCTAAAACTGCTTTTTCTTTTTCGAAATTTACACTTACAAAGTAGAGCGTGGCTATTAAGGATAACGTGAGATATCCAATAATGATATAATTTGCGTACGGGAAAAGCTGATTCATTGAAAACCAGTCACCAAAATAAGCGATAATGGAAATTCCAAAAATAAATCGGATGCTTTCCCAAAATATTGAAATCTTTCGAGTATCCATCAATTCAGTATAACTGTAAACAGTGACAAAGATGAAGGCTCCATATACAAATACATTTGGTAAACCAATTATGGCAATAGAATTATAGAGATAAGTAATAAATAATAAAGTAATTATGGCTTGAAACATTGACCAAATCATTAGTTTTTTAGAGTGATTTGTGCCGTATTTTTCAAAATCATATACGTTCGTGATTTTGTGTACTGGGTATTTTTCTTCAAAATTTTCTGGACGCCAACCGGTTGGTTTAAACCAAATGGTGAATTTGTCTTTCCAATTTTCGGCACGCCAAGCATCGGTTATCATTAACCATAAATGTTGAAAGTTTATTCGAATGGGATTCCAGGTTTTCGCAGGTCTCGTGATTCCAAAAACAGGAGGAACCGTTTCTAACTCTTCCTGAAAAGTTCCAAACAACTTGTCCCAAATTATAAATATTTGAGAATGGTTTTTATCCATATATTCTGGATTGATAGCATGATGTACCCTGTGATGTGATGGTGAAACGAGTATGTTTTCAAGAAAACCGATTTTTTTTATGTGTTTCGTATGATACCAAAATTGAAGAAATAGATGTACAGGAAGCGTAATTGCAATGACTTTAGACGGAACGCCCAGCAACGCTGCAGGAATCAATAAAAAGGTAAATAAATTAACAAAACTCGATACTGGCTGACGCAAAGCGCACGCTAAGTTAAACTCTTCACTGCTGTGATCAATAGCATGTTTGTTCCATAAAAAATTAATTTGATGTGACAAGCGATGACTCCAATACCCATAGAAATCGATAGCTATAAAACCAATTATATAAGCCATGATGGTAGCCTCCAAATGGAAAATTGCAATTTTTGAAGCAATCCAATCATAGGATATTAGGGTAATACTAAGTCCCAAGACATCCTTCACAGAATTGACCATTCCTGAACTTACGCTCGAAATAGAATCCATATTAGGAGCCGTGTTTTCTCCTTTATAATGTCCATAAAGTTTTTCTAATATAATTAATATTAAAAAAATGGGCATGACAAACACTAAAATTTTACCGTATTCTACCATATAAGTCTAATATTTTTTCAAATATATAATAAAACTATATGTTTTTTAAATTATAGTGAATAATTTTGCAAAAGGCTAATTGTTTTAGTTTTGGTTACACAATTTCTGCACTCAATCCTGCTTCGAGTAATTGACTGCATTGCGGTTTTAGTTTGTCATAAGGACCCGTTTTTACCGTACATTTTCCATTATAATGCACAATTAAAGAACATTGTTCTGCTTGTTCGGCCGTGTGTTGGCAAACACGTATAAGAGTATCTATTACGTGATCAAAAGTATTTACATCATCATTATAAACTACAATTTCGTTATTTATTGATGTAACTTCTTTCTTGCTGACTTTTTCTCTTACTTTTTCTTTGGTACTCATTTTTATATTATTGGGGTCTAAATAAAAATACAGTTTGATTTATCTTTTCCTAAAAACACAAAATATAAAATTTTGTATAGTTTCAAAAGGCGTTTTGTGATCTTCGTTAATGCATTTTAATTTTTCAAATTCTTTCTGAAATTGATTTTCTAAAGTTGTTTCGGTGTACTGTTTTATCTCAAGTCCGCTACATTTGCTAGGACCTTCATCAGAAAATGTGCCAATAATTAAATATCCGCTAATCCATTTTTGAGCTATTTTGACATATTGATTTATCTGATCCTCTGTGGTCAAGAAATGAAAGGTAGCCCGGTCATGCCAAATATCATAAGTGGTGTCAGGTTCAAATTCAGTGATATCTGAAACGATCCATGTAACCCTGTCAGCTTTATCTCCCAAACGAATTTTAGCTCGTTCTAACGCGCTGGCCGAAATGTCTAAAACAGTTAAATTTTCGTAACCTTGTTCTAATAGAAAATCAACTAGTTTACTGTCGCCACCTCCAATATCAATAATTTTTGCCGATTTATCCAAATTGGTTTCTCGGATAAAATCAAGAGAAGTTTGAGGTTTTTCTTGTGTCCAACTTACTTCATTTGGCTGTTTAGTTTCATAAACAGTTTCCCAATGATTTTTTCTACTAATTTCCATCTATCTGATATTCAATACTAAATTACGTATTTTAAAGAAACCCAATTATTTTTTTGGAACTTTTTAACATAATGTAGACCTTTTTCCGTACAACAAGCGTCTATAAACGGGATGTCTTCTTCATAAAAACCGCTTAATAAAAGAGTTCCTTTTGGATTCAAACAATCCACATAGCTTTGCATGTCGTTCAACAAAATATTTCTGTTAATATTTGCTATAATTAGATCGTATTTTTTGCCTTTCAATAGAGATGCATCTCCTTCATAAACTGTAATGTGTTTACAATTATTGCGTTCCGCATTTTCTATAGAATTCAAATAACACCAATTATCGATGTCAATGGCGTCAATTGGTTGCGCTCCTTTCATTTCGGCAAGAATAGCCAAAATTGCCGTTCCGCACCCCATATCAAGGGTTTTCATCCCATTAACATCGATTTCTAATAAATGCTGAATCATCATGTGTGTAGTCTCGTGATGACCAGTTCCAAAACTCATTTTTGGTTCGATTACAATATCAAATTCGGCATCAGTTTTTGGATGAAAAGGCGCACGAACATGGCAATTTCCTTCAACATCTATAGGTTCAAAATTCTTTTCCCATTCCTCATTCCAATTCACTTGTTCGATTTCCTCAAAAGTATAGTCGATTTTAAATTCCTCAGATTGCAAAATGTAAATATTGTCGAGAATAGTTTCATCCCATAAATCTTTTTGCACAAAAGCAGAAATACCAGTTTCCGTTTCTGTAAAACTTTCAAATGCTTTTTCGCCTAATTCGGCAATTAATATTTCCGAACCTAGTTCTTTTGGTTCGATGGTAAAATGATAACCTATATATATGTTTGACATGTTTATTTTTTTTGCAAAGGTAGTATTATCTATTTCTATTGGATACTGAAAACCAAAAAAAAAGAGGTTCGAATAATTTCAAACCTCTCTTTAAACTTTATTTAATTTTTTTAAATAGCATTTACAATAGCCATGAAATCATCAGCTTTTAGTGCGGCTCCACCTATAAGACCTCCGTCTACATCTGGTTTCGAGAAAATTTCTTTCGCATTTTCAGGTTTAACGCTTCCACCATATAGAATTGATACATCTTCAGCAATATCACTTCCAAAAGCTTTACGAACTGTTTCTCTAATGAATTCATGCATTTCTTGAGCTTGTTCTGGAGAAGCAGTTTCTCCTGTTCCTATAGCCCATACTGGTTCATACGCCAAAACTATATTTCCCCAATCGGATGCTTCAATACTAAATAAACCATCTTTTAATTGATTTTCAACAATATTAAAATGATTCTTAGATTGACGGTCTTTTAATTCTTCGCCAAAACAAAAGATAATGGTCATGTCATGTTCCAAAGCTGAATTTACTTTACTGGCAATTAATGCATCTGTTTCATTAAAAATAGCTCTTCGTTCTGAATGCCCAAGAATTACGATGTTTACACCTACACTTTGCAACATATCAGCAGAAATTTCACCGGTAAAAGCGCCACTTTCCGCTTGATGCATATTTTGGGCAGCCACATCAATGTTTGTAAATTCCAAATGATCAACAGCAGAAGCCAAATTAACAAAAGTAGGAGCTACTATTACTTGTGCTATAGTTTCCGTTGGTATTTTAGCGATTAGCTCATTCAATAGATCTTCAGTTTGCTCTGCATTTTTATGCATTTTCCAGTTTCCTGCTACAATCTTCTTTCTCATCTTAGTTCTTATTATATTTAGTTTTTAGTTTTTTTAACAGTAAAAATGGAATTTATTTTTTACTTAAGCACCGATATTGACTTTCTTATTTCAATTTTTTTAACGTTTCATTTATTTTGTCAAAATCAGTTTCTATGGCACGATATAAAACAATTTTCCCTGTTTTGTCTAAAATAATATATCTTGGAATCCAATCTAAATCTATAGCTTTTCCAAATACTCCTTTCATTTGATCATTTGCCATGAAGTGATCGCCTTTTAATTCGTGTTTTTCAACACCCATTTTCCATTTGTCAGCTGCTTTGTCCATAGAAATGAAAACATAAGCAACGTTAGGATTATTTGCTTGTAATTCTTTAATTTTAGGCATTGCTTTTACACAATCACCGCACCATGAAGCCCAAACTTCTATTACAAGCGTTTTTCCTTTATATTTTTTTATGATATTCTTAAAAGCAACTTGACTTCCATCAGGAGATAATAATGTTTCTGATAATGCCTTTTTTGAGAATTTTGTCTTTTGTTGCGCATTGGTACATGAAAATGTTGCGATAACAATTAATAAAGCGAATATTTTTTTCATTTGTTTATAATTTTAGTAAAGTTAGAAAAAGAAATGGAATGAGATATATAGAATATCGAATTTTGAAAGCAGAATCTCAAAACCCACAAAATAATATCGTTATAGTTAATAAAAAAACTGATAATCTTTATTTTACAGTTGTTTACTATTGTTCCCCACTGAAGCAATAAGCAGTAGCGGATATTTACTTTAATTTTATTTTTGGAGGCAATAAAAAAAAGTTTAAGGTTTAAAGAGATGGGAGCTTTAAACCTTAAACTGAAAAAATTTTACAATTTCAAGGCTTGAATATCGTTATAATGTACTTTTTGCAAAATCGTTCCGTGATTCAAAATCACAATGCTTGGATTAGCTCTTTCAATAGTTTTCAAAGGGATAGCATCACAAAAATAAAAATCAAAAGTATATCCGAATTGTTTGTTTGTTTTAGCAATATCTTCTGGAGTTGAAGCCGTCATACCGATTACTTTATACCCTTTTGCTTTAGCATCTAAATTCAGCTTTTCTAGTTTTAATAAACCCGCTTTGTCCGCATTAATTAAATCATAGGCGACAATCATTAGCAATTTTGGTTCTTGCAAAAATTCATCTTTATAATCAGAACCGTCTTTTGTCATAGCAAAATCATGAATTGGAGGAACGTAACCTTCTGTAATTACCTTGTCTTTTCTATCTACAAAAGTCGCTCCAGCCGGAATATTCATTAAATCCTTCTCTGTAAATTCCTTGTCAACGCCGTTTACTTTATAGATAAAAACCATTTCTACTACACTTTTTGGCGCACCATCCGGAATTCTCATTCCTTTTTGGATATTGTTTCCCACTTTAAATGGTCGAAAATCAATAAATGGCAAATGGTTTAAAACCCAATACCCCATAAAGGCACAGGCAGCTATGCTTGCAAACGCTAGGATGTTTTGCGTGGTATTTCCAAATAAAGGTTTGACTAATTTTCTGTTGAAAAACAAGATTAGGATGAAAAACAACAAAACCACATCTTTAGTGAAGGATTGCCATGGGGTAAGATGTAAGGCATCACCAAAACAACCACAATCTTTTACGACATCAAAATAAGCCGAATAAAAAGTTAAGAATGTGAAAAATACAATCAGTAATAACAAACTCCAAATCGTGAATTTAGATTTGTAACCAATGAGCAACATAATACCCAAAACCACTTCCACGGTCACTAAAAATAAGGCTAGGACCAATGCGAACGGCTCCAAAAAAGGCATGTTGAAAACAGGTTCACTAAAATATTCTGCCAGTTTATAAGAGAACCCAAGCGGATCATTTAACTTTATTAATCCCGAAATAATGAATAAGATTCCAACGAAAATTCTTGAAAATTGAGTAATTATATTTTTCATATTTTTATTTTTGATTACTAAAACCCATTAAAATTAAAGCAAAAACAGCATAATTTATCATATCTTGATAATTAGCGTCAATTCCTTCGGAAACCAAAGTTTTTCCCTTATTATCTTCAATTTGTTTAACACGAAGTAGTTTTTGCAAAATAAGATCAGTAAGTGAACTGACACGCATTTCGCGCCAAGCTTCCCCATAATCATGATTTTTATCCAGCATTAAATCTTTGGTTAGTTTTATTTTTGCATCGTACAATTCGGTTGCTTTCGCAACATCTAAATCAGGTTGATCCACAACACCTAATTCTAATTGAATTAGAGCCATTATCGAATAATTGATAATGCCGATGAATTCTCCTGCTTCATCTTCATCAATTTTACGAACTTCATTTTCTTGTAAGCTTCTGATTCTCTGTGCTTTTATGTAAATTTGATCCGTCAATGAAGGCAATCTCAAAATACGCCATGCACATCCATAATCTTTCATTTTGTTGATAAATAATGTGCGACAGATCGCAATCACAGAATCATATTCCTTTGACGTATTCTTCATTATTGGTGTATATTTGTCTAAAATTTCCTCAAAAATAAGGATAAATTTTGATTGAAGAATGTAGATTAACGATTTTTGATTGCAGAAGTTTTTAAACTGAATACTAGGAGAGAATATCGAATGTTAATTAATGTTCCGAAGCGTCGGGGTTGAATACAGAAGTTTTTGAAACTCGAGACTGCGACTGAAAACTGAAAACTTAAAAAAATAATGACTGTTAATTGCAAAGCACAACTCATTGACTTATCAACTCCCAAAGTAATGGGAATTTTGAACGTTACACCCAACTCTTTTTTTGATGGTGGAAAATATAAAAATGAAAACGAAATACTTTCTCAAGTCGAAATAATGATAACCGAAGGTGCTAGCTTCATTGATATTGGTGCCTATTCCAGTAAACCTAATGCAGAGTTTGTATCAGAAGAAGAGGAGATTTCAAGATTAATTCCTTCGATTGATTTGATTCTAAAACATTTTCCTGAAACGATTCTTTCGATAGATACTTTTAGAAGCGAAGTGGCCAAAGCCAGTATCGAAAGTGGCGCGGGCATCATCAATGATATTTCGGCAGGACATTTAGATGATAAAATGTTGGCGGTAATTGGTAAATATAATGTTCCTTACATTATGATGCACATGAGAGGAACACCGCAAACCATGCAAGCCTTAACGGATTATGATGATATTGTAGAAGAAATGTTGCTTTATTTTTCGGAACGAATTGCAAAAGCCAGAAGTTTTGGAATCAATGATTTAATAATCGATCCCGGTTTTGGCTTTGCCAAAACGATGGATCAAAATTACGAAGTTTTTGAAAAAATAGAATTGTTTAATATGCTTGAGTTGCCGCTTCTGGTTGGAATTTCAAGAAAATCAATGATTTATAAAACATTAAATACTAGTATTGAAGAAGCCTTAAACGGAACCACAATATTAAATACCATAGCATTAACAAAGGGTGCAAAAATTCTTCGTGTTCACGATGTAAAAGAAGCAATTCAGTGTGTAACTTTATATAATAAAATCAATTCATAAATATGAAATACTTTAGCCTGATTGTTCTTTTTATAGTTGTTTCTTGCGGAAACAAAGAAGATATTCTATTGCCGAAATCGAATACAACTATTGTCAAAAATGTCGAAGATCATTCGCCAATCTATATTTTTTTTAGAACAAAAGAAAAAGATACTTTGGCCGAAGTAAACCGTAAAAATGAAATTATTTCTACCAATTGGATTTTTAATATCGACAAACGTTTGCCATTGCGATTAGTGATTCCGGAAGTGATGAAATTACAGGAAAAAAAACGCGCTGAAAAAGCACACAAAAATGAAAAGGCCGAAAATTATTATTCCTATGCGGACACCATTGGCAAAAACTTAGCTTTTATCCTATTTACAAAAGTGTTTTACAAATTGGAAAAACCTTTTTCAGGGAATCCTACTGTTTACTTTTATAAAGACAAAATCAAAGTGAATGATGTTTTGGTGCTTAAAAAAGAATTACAAAATTATTTGAACAATATGTTTGTTGAGAATGATGTAAAAATTATTTTGTGTTTTGATAAGAACGACAGCTACGGATCTTATCTTCAGAATAAAATTTTTATTAGAAATTTGGTACATACCAAGAAAGGAATCCGATTTGATGAAAATAAAGAATTTTTCTACTAACTAGAAGATTCTTGTTTAGAAAAAGGAATATTTACAAAAAAAAAATCTTACTTCCTTTTATAAAGAGAGTAAGACTTTTTTATACGATTAAAGATAATAAATTATTCTTAGTAGCCTCCGCCAGTACTTCCACCTGTTGTAGCGCCCTTAAGCAGTTGACCTCGTATTTCTCCACCGCTAAATGTAGAACTATGTATATTAACATAATACATGTCTGCCTTAAGATCTGCTTCCTGTGCTGTAGTTAAGGCGATACTTGTGTAGTTGATAGGTGAGGTTAAACTAGTAAAAGGAAATACTACTGAACCGTTAGTTCCAGCCGCTCCCATGTGTATATGCCCAGCTGCTGCCGCTGCAAGAGTATGAGTAACTGTAATTGTAAATATCTTTGTCGTATTATTAAAAGAAAGCGTGGCTGTTCCACTTGCAGTTGAATTGTTTGCAGGAACCTCGTTTGCGCCATTTAATGTAGCAGTAAAAGTAGTTATGCTTGGACCTGAGTTTGAATTGTTGTCACTACAAGAAGTGATAACCAATACAAAAAATGAAAGTGCGAATAATCTAATTAAATTTTTCATAGGATATAAAAATAAAGATTAAAAAAATGAAAGAGCATTGTTCATAATTTTTTTTTAACTATTTGTAATACATAGTCTTAAAAATTTACTATCCTTGTAAATTTAGGAATTTTCTTTTAAAAGGCAACTTATTTTTCAATACTTTTTTTAAAACAAGGTTTGATATTTTTAAGGAAGGCAATATTTTAAATTTTGCCTGCTGCAAAGCACCAACTCTTGCAAAAGGAATAAATTATCTTTTTTTGAAAAAGATTTGAGATAGGGAAGTTATATTGAAGACAAAGTATTTCTAAAATCTATTGATGATGATACGGTTCATTCCTCAAAATTGTAAATCCACGATACAATTGTTCAATAAAAAACAAACGCACCATTTGGTGTGAAAAGGTCATAAGTGATAGAGAAATTTTGCCGTTTGCTTTGGCATATAATGTTTCCGAGAATCCGTAAGGACCACCAATTACAAAAACCAAAGTTTTAACGCCTGAGTTCATTTTCTTTTGCAATTCTTCAGAAAAGCCGACGCTGGAATAGTTTTTACCGTTTTCGTCCAACAAAATAAGTTGGTCTGTAGGAGTGATTTTTGATAAAATTAATTCGCCTTCCTTCTCTTTCTGCTGACTTTCAGATAAGTTTTTTACGTTTTTTATATCAGGAATAATATCCAGATCAAACTTGATATAAAAAGACAAACGTTTGGTATAATCGTCGATTAATGTTTGTAAAGCTTTGTTATCGGTTTTACCAATGGCAACCAGTTTGATGTTCATTTTCTAGTGTTTCAAAAACGTAAAGATAGAAAATTTCAGAAGTTTAACGCGATTGGCTTTAAACGGAATGGCACTGGACTTATTCAAGTTTAAAAAATATTTTCAATTTTCAGTTGAATTCTGGTCGATTTATTTGTTAAGTAATGAAGTTTTCGTAACACTAAAATGGATAAAAAACAGGAATTATTTTACTTCAATGGTTTCTATAATCAGTTCAAAAGTTTCGCGTTTTTTATTCCCAATCAAAAATGCAATTTCTTCTAAATTTGAACCATCATAATTCGGAATTTCTAATTTACGACCTCTAAAAGCAGGATATAACGACATAATAGGAATGTCAATGGTTTGCCAGTCTCCTGAAGTTTTAAAGTGATAGACATACGAATGGGAATCATCTCGATGGGTCTTGACTCTAAATTGGTATTCTTTACCGTCTCCTTTAAGACGGATAGAAATGTGCTTACTTTGTTCTAAAGCAATTGCAGCAAAAGCAAATTTAACAGCACAAAACCCACCATTATTTTCTAATGACACCTCACCTTCAAATACGCCATTTCCTTCGGCATTCAGATATAATTTACTTTGTGATTTTCCTCCCATCACAGCATCATTGACAACTTTCCAGTGACTTAGATCACTTTTGGAACTAAATTCAAAAATCAATAACGGATTCATTAGCGTTTTTTTCAAAAATAAATTTAAAATTTCTATTTCGGCAATGGTGCGCCGACAGCAATATCGCATCTATGGTTGGTTTGACCGTGTGGTGGATTCATTCCCTCTGGTGTAGGAGTTGCTTCAGCTGGAGTAGCTGCAGTAGTTATGGTTGTGGCAGGCGCTGGAGCGTTTTGATTCGGCTTTGTAACCGCTGGAGCGTTCAATGGCGCTCCAACTGCAATGTCGCAGCGGTGTCCAGGTTGTCCGTGTGCCGGATTCATTCCTTTCGCAACAGTACTGATAGTTGATGGAGCAACAGTATTTGTCGTTACTGGATCAATAGTGGCGGGTTGTTGCTGGTTGCTAGTCTGAGATTGATTCTTCATTTGTCTTCCAACTTCAGTAAAAGGAACTACATTTGTGGTAGTTGTGTCGTTTTGTTGTTCTGCTTCATTTTTGCAAGAAGTCGTTAGTATAGTTAATGCAAAAAGTAGATTGATAAAATTTTTCATAATAAAGGATTTAAATTACTACACTCAAATATAAGACTTTAAATAGTAAACACCTAACTATTGCAATTGATTTTGGGGCATCAATCTTATTCGCAAAATCATTTAGTAAAGGAAACTATGGGAATTCTTTTTTGCAAACTGTTTCAAAATTTACTAATGTAGTTATTTATGAAGAGTAGAATCAGTGCTTCTTTTTTTTTCAAAAGAACCCCACCTACAAATTTTCAAATCCACAAAATATATTCTACTTTAGCATACTATTAAATTTCCTATAAAATGATTAGCGAAGCACAGTTCGAAAACGAGTTACAATTAATAATAAAAAACGCCATTCGCGAAGATGTTGGTCCGGGAGATTACAGTTCTTTGGCCTGTATTCCTGCAACTGCAAGCGGAAAAGCAAAGTTGCTTGTAAAAGAAGATGGTATTATTGCCGGTGTGGCTTTCGCCAAAATGGTTTTTGCGTACGTCGATCCAAATTTGGAAATCGAAATTTTTATAAAAGATGGAACGCCAGTTAAAAAAGGTGATATTATTTTGCATGTTTCGGGAAGTTCACAATCCATTTTAAAAGCCGAAAGAGTAGTTTTGAATTCGATGCAAAGAATGTCAGCCATTGCAACCAAAACCAAAGAATACGTTCAGTTATTGGAAGGAACCCATACTAAAATTCTCGATACACGCAAAACAACTCCGGGATTCCGTGCATGTGAAAAATGGGCAGTGAAAATTGGCGGAGGCGAAAACCACCGTTTTGCTTTGTATGATATGGTAATGCTCAAGGACAATCACAACGATTTTGCGGGTGGAATTACTTTGGCCATAGCCAAAACTAAAGCCTATCTCAAAGAAAATAATTTGGATTTAAAAATAATTGTCGAAGCCAGAAACCTAGACGAAATAAAAGAAATCCTGAAAAGCGAAGGTATTTTTAGAATCCTGATAGACAATTTCAATTATGAAGATACAAAAAAGGCAGTAGCCTTAATTGGCACCAAATGCTTAACGGAATCCTCAGGGAATATCAATGAAAAAACGATTCGTCATTATGCGGAATGTGGTGTTAATTATATTTCATCAGGTGCTTTGACGCATTCCGTTTACAATATGGACTTAAGTCTAAAAGCGATTTAAATTATGTCCGAAGAAATAGAAATAAAACTCGAAAAAGTTCCGGTAATCAGGAATTTAGTTCATGTACTGAAACGGATAAAGCTGTCTTGGCTACAAGGAATGTCTTTATATGACTTATTAGAATTGTACGGATTGGGAATTCTGGAAAGCGCTTTGACTTATCATGCAAGCGCTATTGCCTTTAGTTTTTTTATGGCATTATTTCCTTTTGCACTATTTATACTAAATCTTATTCCATACATTCCTATTGAAGGTTTTCAAAGTGATTTTCTTCAATTTGTAAGACAAGGAGTCCCACCTAATACGTATGATGCCATTTATAAAATCATTAATGATATTCTCCATAACAGTCATTCCGGATTGCTTTCATCAGGATTTATTCTGTCTATTTTCCTTATGGCAAATGGATTGAATGGAATTCTTGGAGGTTTTGAATCCTCCCGCCACGTACTCATCAAAAGGGGATTTATTCATCAATACATAGTCGCATTAGGCATGTCGTTATTGTTGTCATTGCTTTTAATCGTAACTATTTCAACGATAGTAGTTTTCGAGGTATTTATTCAAAAAACAGTTTTTAGCGATGTCAATCAACTGATTGTTTTGGGGAGATATGCATTCGTAATTCTGATGATATTAGCGACCACCTCCATACTTTTTAAGTTTGGCACAACACATGATAAAAACAGGGCATTTATCTCGATAGGTTCAGTATTCACAACTATCTTGATTCTTTTGGATTCCTACGGTTTTGGGATTTGGGTGATACGATTCTCAAAATATAATGAATTATATGGGTCGATTGGTACATTATTAATTCTAATGTTTTACATTTGGATCAACTGTATGATATTACTTCTGGGATTTGAATTAAACGCTACAGTAAATAAATTAAAAATTAAAAAAGAAGGTTAAATTTAAGGAGCTAATTCCTGCTATTCGTTACAATCTTTTCCTTTAAAAAAAGGAAAAGGATTTTCACTGCTATCAGGGCTAAAAAAAAACAAAATTATGAAAAACAACATTTTAATTATTGCAGCATTATTTTTTACAACTATTTTTTATAGTCAAAATCAAACCGTTGTTGGAAAATGGAAAACTATTGACGACGAAACCGGTAAAGCAAAATCAATTGTAGAAATTTATGAGAAATCGGGAAAAATCTACGGGAAAGTAATTGAGATTTTAGATGTGGCTCATAAGAATAACGTATGTCAAGATTGTGCCGGAGAGGATAAAAATAAACCAATTCTTGGGTTGGTCATTATAAAAGGATTAAAAAAAGATGGGGATGAATATACTAATGGAAAAATATTAGACCCTAAAAACGGAAAAATGTATAAATGTTTAATGACATTAGAATCAAAAGATAAACTGAAAGTACGTGGTTTTATTGGATTTTCATTATTTGGAAGAACACAATATTGGTCTAGAGTTAAAAACTAGGTCCTATTGTTTCAGGTTTCAAGTTTCAAGTTTTGTAACTGGAATAAGAGACTTAAAACCTGAAACTTTAAACTATTTAAATTAAAAGAATGTATTTCGTCGAAGTAATTTTACCGCTTTCCCTTGCCAAAACCTTTACTTATAGCATCTCAGAAGCCGAATTCCATTATATAAAAAAAGGAATGCGCGTGGCAGTTCCATTTGGTAAAAGTAAAATCTACACGGCTTTAGTTATCGAAATTCACCAAAACAAACCTGAATTATACGAAGCTAAAGAAATTCACCAAATCCTTGACGAAAAACCCATTGTAACAGAAATCCAAATCTTACATTGGCAATGGATTGCTTCGTACTATATGTGTGCCATCGGTGACGTTTATCGCGGTGCAATGCCTAGCGCACTTTTGCTGGAAAGCGAAACCGTAATTTCTCAAAAACAAGATTTATTTGTAGATGAAAGCCTGCTTTCGGATGATGAATATCTAATTTATCAGGCTTTACAACAACAAAGTTCACTCAAAGTCCAAGACATCATTTCAATTTTAAACAAGAAAAATATCTTTCCAGTCATTCAAAAATTGATTGACAAAAATATATTGGTGCTTGAGGAAGAAATGCTGGAAACCTATAAACCAAAATTAGTTCGCTACGTACGGTTGCATTCTAAATATGATTCAAATGCCGGTTTAAGTCAATTACTTGAGACACTCAAAAGTGCCAATAAACAAAAGGAAATTGTCTTGAATTATTTTCAACTTAGCGCTGTGGAAAAGAAGCCAATAACGGTAAAAAAACTGGTAGAGGCAGCTAATTCTTCGGCAGCTATTGTAAAAGCATTGATTGAAAAAGAAATATTTGAGGACTATTTTATACAGGAAGACCGCGTCAATTTTACAGGAAAAACCAGAGAAGGTCAATTGCAGTTAAGTCCTGCACAACAAATCGCTTTTGATGAAATCAAAGAAAGTTTTATTCAAAAAGAAGTTTGCCTTTTACATGGCGTAACATCCAGTGGTAAAACGGAAATTTATATCAAACTCATCGAAGAATATATCGATTCAGGAAAGCAAGTACTGTATTTACTTCCTGAAATTGCTTTGACGACTCAATTAGTGGGAAGGTTAAGGACTTATTTTGGCAATAAAGTAGCGGTTTTTCATTCGAAATATAATAATAACGAGCGCGTGGAAGTTTGGAATCAAGTTTTAGAAAATTCCGAAAAAGCGCAAGTGGTAATAGGAGCGAGGTCGGCCTTATTTTTGCCATTTCATAATTTGGGATTCATAATTGTAGATGAAGAACACGAGCAAACGTTCAAGCAAGTAGATCCTGCACCTCGTTATCATGCACGCGATGCAGCCATAGTTTTGGCACATTCACATCAAGCAAAAGTGTTATTGGGTTCTGCAACACCTAGCTTAGAAACCTATTTCAATGCTAAGTCTGGAAAATTTGGATTAGTCGAAATCTCGGAGCGATTTGGAAACGTCATGATGCCAAATATCGAATTGGTAGATTTAAAAGACAAATATTTTCGCAAGAAAATGACCGGGCATTTCAGCGATACTTTAATTGACGAAATCACAACAGCTTTGTCCTTAGGGGAACAAGTGATTTTGTTTCAAAACAGGAGAGGTTATTCTCCCATCATCGAATGCATGACTTGTGGTCATGTGCCCCATTGTCAGCAATGTGATGTGAGTTTGACGTACCATAAGCATAAAGATCAATTGCGTTGTCATTATTGCGGATATTCCATGGCAAAACCAACGCATTGTCATTCTTGTTCCAGTGTTGATTTGGCTACAAAAGGTTTTGGAACTGAACAAATCGAACAAGAACTAATTGCTATTTTTCCAACTGCAAAAACGGGAAGGATGGATCAGGATACAACAAGAGGGAAATTTGGTTTTGAGAAAATAATCGATAGTTTCAAGAATAGAGAAATTGATATTCTTGTGGGAACGCAAATGCTTGCCAAAGGATTAGATTTTGATAATGTAACTTTGGTAGGGATTATGAATGCGGATAATATGCTGTATCATCCAGATTTCAGAGCTTTTGAAAGAAGTTTCCAAATGATGACGCAAGTGGCCGGTCGTGCAGGACGCTCAGAAAAACAAGGAAAAGTGATTATCCAAACCTATAATCCAAATCACAATACCATTCAGCAGGTAACCACTACAGATTATGTAGGAATGTTTAAGGAACAGTTGTATGACAGACAGATTTATAAATACCCTCCATATTTTAGAATTGTTAAACTAACGCTTAAACAACGTGATTTTGATAAGTTAAAGGAAGGATCTATGTGGTTGTATCAAGTGATGAGCCAAAACCTAAATATGCCTGTTTTAGGACCTGAAGAACCAGCAATCAGTAGGATCAGGAATGAATTTATACGGACGATAATTATTAAAATTCCGCAGGAAATTTCTATTTTAAACACAAAAAAAACTATTCAAAAGATTCTGAATAGTTTTGAAGCCGTGCCTCAATATAGAGCTGTGAAGGTTACGTTAAACGTTGATTTTTATTAAAAGTAGTTTTTTATGCAAATGATAGCGCTTTAACTAAATCTTCTTTTTTGTTTCTGCTTAAAGGGATTTTAGTGACTCCAATTTCGGCAAATTTGCTGTTAAAACGTTCTACTTTGTCGATATTGATAATATATGATTTATGAACACGTATGAATTTTTCTTTAGATAAATCATTTTCAAAGGATTTCATTGTAGAAAGTACTAAATTACTATCTTCTTCAGTAACTACTCTTACATAGTCACCAAAAGCTTCTATCCATTTAATTTTAGAAGTAAAAATTTTCAATTTTTTTAGATTACTTTTAATAAAAATATGTTCTCCTTCTTCTTCCTTGTTTTCTTTTTTAAGTAAATATTGATCCATTGCTCTTCTAACCGAGGCGTTGAATCGATCGATTGCAATTGGTTTTTGCAAATAATCAGTCGCATCATAATCAAATGCTTTCATCGCATATTCTGCCTTAGAAGTAATGAAAATTATTTGCGGTTTTATTTTTAAACCATCTAAAAAATCAAAACCACTTATAACTGGCATTTCAATATCCAGAAATATTAAATCTACGTTGTGTACCGACATGCAACTCCTAGCTTCGATTGCATTCGAAAAATCCCCAATTAAATGTAAGTTTGTATGGTTATTTACTAACTTTGCGATAATCATTCTTTGAATGGAACTATCATCAACTACTACGCAATTAAGTTTCATAATTTTTTATTTTAGATTTGGATTAGTAAATTTAACATTAAATTATTAAAAAAACTAATATGAAACGTTTTTTTTCGCCGTTTGACGATTAAAGTAAAATAAGGCTTGTTTATCTAAAACAAATGGTTACTTTTGCACCCAAATTAACAAATAAATATATATTTATGAATCATTATGAAACTGTTTTCATTTTAAATCCCGTTTTATCTGAAGTTCAGGTAAAGGAAACAGTAAGCAAATTTGAAGATTTTCTTACTAGTAGAGGAGCAGAAATGGTATCGAAAGAAGATTGGGGCCTTAAAAAAATGGCTTACGAAATTCAAAACAAAAAATCTGGTTTTTACCATTTATTCGAATTCAAAGTAGCTGGAGAAGTTCTAATTGCTTTTGAAACTGAATTTAGACGTGACGAAAGAATCATGCGTTTCTTAACTGTAAGTTTAGATAAACACGCGATTTCTTGGGCTGAGAGAAGAAGAACTAAATTAAAAGCAACAAAAGCGTAATCATGGCTACACTACAACAATCGGCTTCAGGAAAAAAAGACGGAGATATCAGATATCTTACGCCTTTGAACATAGAAACAAACAAACAAAAAAAGTATTGTCGTTTCAAAAAATCAGGTATCAAATATATTGATTATAAAGATGCTGATTTCTTATTGAAATTCGTGAATGAACAAGGGAAAATACTTCCTCGTCGTTTAACAGGAACTTCATTAAAGTACCAAAGAAAAGTGTCAGTTGCTGTTAAGAGAGCACGTCACATAGCATTAATGCCATATGTGGCTGATTTACTAAAATAATATTTAACGCAGTTGTTGGTTTTCTGAAAATGAAACCTAACTTCTATAACAAAGGACAACAACATGGAACTTATTTTAAGACAAGACGTTCAAAATTTAGGATTTAAAGATGATGTAGTATCTGTGAAAAACGGTTACGGTCGTAACTTTTTAATCCCACAAGGTCACGCACATTTAGCAACTTCTTCTGCAAAGAAAGTGTTAGCTGAAAACCTAAAACAAAGAGCTCACAAAGAAGAAAAAGTAGTAAACGATGCAAAAGCATTGGCTGAAGCTTTGAAAGCTATTGAAATTAAAATTTTCGCAAAAGCAGGTGGAGAAAAATTATTCGGTTCAATCACGAATATTGATATCGCTGAAGCTTTAGCAAAAGGCGGTCAAGTAATTGACAGAAAATTCATTACTAGTGGAATCGTTAAACGTACAGGAAAATATACTGCTAACGTTAGATTACACAGAGATGTAATAGTTGAATTGCCTTATGAAATTGTTGCTGAAAAAGCATAATTTCTAAGTTTATATAACTGAATCCCGATGTAAGTCGGGATTTTTTTTGTTTAATCTGAACTTGGTTCAGATTCTTTAATTTATAAATAAAGAGCGTCGTAAATAATTAAGATGCTGACACGAGCGTAGCGAATTGACGCAGTAACTAAATTCAGCTTAAATGAAATACTCAAGACTAACAAAAGAACAATTTGAAGAACTGAATCAAGAATTCAGTACGTTCCTTGCGACTCAAGCAATTGATAAAGCCGAATGGGATAAAATAAAAACGGAACAACCTGAGGTTGCCGAACAAGAACTTGACGTTTTTTCTGATTTGATTTGGGAAGGTGTTCTTGCCAAAGCAGAATATTTAGAACATTTTTCGAAAAACCATATTTTTCTGTTTCAAAGTTTTGATACTCATGTTCAGTCAATCGTTTTAAAATCGTTGGTTCCTGAAGTTGATTTTTTAACTAGAGAAGGGTTACAATGGCTTAGCGATAACATGTTTACCGAAACTATTGAAATGAAAACCGGTAAAAAGGAATTTACTGAAGAACGCAACAAGTCGATCTTTGCCTTGATACAACAAGGAGCTTTTTTAAGTGACGGACAATTATACAAACAAATAAACACAATTATAGAGTCATAATTCTATTGTTTTTATTTTAAATTGGTTATTTTAGTGCCTTATTTTAAGCACTAAAATAGCCAATTTTTATTTTCTATGGATATTCAAAATACGATTCAAACGTTAAGAGAGGAATTAAATCAGCACAACTATAATTACTATGTGTTAGACAAACCGACCATTTCTGATTTTGAATTTGATTTGAAGTTAAAGCAACTTCAGGATTTAGAAAATAATAACCCAGAATACTTCGATGAAAATTCGCCCACGCAAAGAGTTGGCGGAACAATTACAAAAAACTTTCAAACCGTTGCTCATGAACATCGAATGTATTCTTTGGACAATTCCTATTCCAAAGAAGAATTGATGGATTGGGAAAAACGTATTCAAAAAGTTTTGGGAGATGTTCCTTTAGAATATACCTGCGAATTAAAGTACGATGGTGCATCCATAAGTATTACCTACGAAAATGGAAAACTGAAACGTGCTGTGACTCGCGGTGACGGTTTTCAAGGTGACGATGTGACTAATAATATCAAAACCATTAAATCAATTCCATTACAGATAAAAGGAGATTTTCCTACTACATTTGATGTACGCGGCGAAATCATTTTACCTTTTGCCGGATTTGAAAAAATGAATCAGGAATTAATCGAAATTGGAGAAGCACCGTATTCGAATCCTAGAAATACGGCTTCCGGTAGTTTGAAATTGCAAGACAGTGCCGAGGTGGCAAAAAGACCGTTAGATTGTTTGTTGTATTTTATAATTGGAAATAAATTACCTTTTAATTCTCAATTTGATGGATTAGAAACAGCCAGACAATGGGGATTCAAAGCACCGAAAGAAGCTAAGTTAGCCCATAATTTGCATGAAGTTTTTGAATTTATTGATTATTGGGATACTCACAGACACAAGATGCCATACGAAACCGATGGAGTGGTGGTCAAAGTAAATTCTTTTCATTATCAGGATGAATTAGGTTTTACGGCTAAATCTCCTCGTTGGGCAATCGCTTATAAATTTAAGTCGGAACAGGTTTCAACAAAATTAAATTCAATTTCATACCAAGTTGGAAGAACGGGTGCGATTACGCCCGTAGCAAATTTAGAACCGGTACAATTAGCCGGAACTATTGTAAAACGCGCTTCATTGCATAATGCCGATCAAATAGAAAAATTAGATATTCGTGTTGGTGATACCGTTTTTGTTGAAAAAGGAGGGGAGATTATTCCTAAAATTATTGCAGTTGATTTAACGAAACGTCCTGAAAATTTAGAAGCTACAAAATACATCACTCATTGCCCGGAATGTCATACGGAATTAGTTAGAAATGAAGGGGAAGCCAATCATTATTGCCCTAATTTTTATGGCTGTCCGCCACAAATTGTTGGAAGAATACAGCATTTTATTTCGCGTAAAGCAATGGACATTGAAGGACTTGGCGGCGAAACGGTAACGTTACTGTTCAATAATGGTTTGGTTCATAATTATGCCGATTTATATCAATTGACTGTGGAGCAAATTCTACCTTTGGAAAGAATGGCTCAAAAATCAGCAGAGAATCTTGTGAATGGGGTTCAGATTTCTAAAAATATACCTTTTGAGAGAGTGCTGTTTGCCCTTGGAATCCGATTTGTAGGTGAAACTGTCGCTAAGAAATTAGCTAAACATTATAAAAGTATTGATGCATTGAGTCAGGCGACTTTGATGGACTTAGTTTTAGTGGACGAAATTGGGGACAGGATTGCTAAAAGCGTCATCGAATTTTTCGAAAATCAGGAAAATAGAACTATTGTTGACCGTTTAAAAAGTTACGGAGTTCAATTTGAAGTAATCGAAAAAATAAATCCTAATGCAACCGATAAATTTGCCGGTAAAACCTTCGTCGTATCCGGTGTTTTTGAGAAATTTTCCAGAGATGATTTGAAAAAATCAATTGAAGATAATGGGGGTAAAGTAGGAAGCTCAATATCCGCAAAAACTGATTATGTTGTTGCTGGGGATAGTATGGGACCTGCAAAATTAGAAAAAGCGAACAAACTGAACATACCGATAATTTCTGAGGATGATTTTATAAATCTAGTTAATAACTAAAAGCGAATGCAGTCACTGATTAAAAAAAATATTTTTTTGCAGGAAAATACAATCGTAGGTTTGTTCTTCTCTTTTGCAATTATTGAAATCTTAGCAGAATTATTTTCATTCAAGGTAATTTTATTTGCGTTTAGACCTTTTATTGCCGTTGTGTTGCTCTATCTATATTGGATTACTTCTAATGTGCGGAGTTTACTTTTTTTTGTGACCGTATTTTTTTTATTACTGACTAGTATTTTTATTCTTTCGACATCAATGCTATTTTTAATATTGGGATTGACAGGCATTTTGATTCACCGAATTTTGCTTATTTTTTATATTTTAAAATTAAATAAGGTGAAAGATTTTATGCCCATAGTAATTGCAATTATTCCTTTTATTCTTATTTTTTCCTATCTGCTTTCTATTTCTGATGAGATTCCGGAAAACAGTTATTATCCTTTGGTAGCTCAAAATATTTTGGTGTCTATTCTTGGTGGGGTTATCTTGTCTAATTACTTCATGAATCAAACTAGAAATACACCCTGGTTATTTATTTTTGGGCTATTGTCAACCGCTATGTATTTTACTGTATTTATTGAAAAATGTTTTTTATTTAATTTGCCTCCCACTTTCTTTACCCCATTAGGAATGATTTTATATGTTTCCAGCTATTACGCTTTTTATAAATTTGTCATCGATACTGAAAGAATGGATGTAGATTTACAAGAATACAACTATCAAAATAATTCTTTGATTGATTAGAATGTAATTTGAGGAAAAATATTTTTGTTGGTAAAACAAATCCAATTAAAAAAATTAAACAATAATTGAAGTTCCTTGTGATGCTTTTTCTTTATTATTATCCAAATAGAAATCAATTCTCCCTAAATTAATTCCATAACAGCCGACTTGATTAACTAAAACATCTTTGCCAACACTGTTTTTCATCACAGTTGGTTTATCAAGAAAGGTATGGGTATGACCACCAATTATTAAGTCAATATCTTGAGTAATTTGAGCCAATTTTAAATCGCAAATTTTATTGGGTTCGTCTTTATAATTGTACCCTAAGTGCGACAAGCAAATCACTAAATCGCATTTGTTTTCTTTTTTCAAGATGCGAACCATATCTTGTGTAGTCTCAACAGGATCGTTATAAACCGTTTCTTTGTACATTGCTTTGTCAACCAAGCCATTTAATTCCACTCCAAGTCCAAAAACACCAACTTTGATTCCGTTTTTATTAAAAATTTTATAGGGTTTTACTAGACCATTCATCACAGTATTTTTAAAATCGTAATTTGCTGATATAAACTCAAAGGTCGCGTGAGGCATTTGGGCGTACAATCCTTCAACTCCATTATCAAAATCATGATTCCCAATCGCAGAAGCATCATATTTCATCATGCTCATCAATTTGAATTCTAATTCCCCTCCATAATAGTTAAAATAAGGAGTTCCCTGAAAAATATCGCCAGCATCAAGTAATAAAACATTTGGATTTTCTTTTCGGATGGTTTCAATCAATGCTGCTCTTCGCGCGACACCACCCATATTAGCATTTTTTGGATGATTTGCAGGAAATGGATCAATATAACTGTGAACATCATTAGTATGCAAAATCGTGAGATGCTTCGTTCTCGCAGATTCGAAGCTGCTCAACGACAAACCCAAACTTAATAGAGCTGTACTTGCAGCCGTTTTTTCTATAAAATCTCTTCTTTTCATTTTTTATTTTTTTAGAGCTATTTCCCGTCTCGTCCTAAAGACGAGATTGCAATCTTTTTATTTTTGAAAAAAAATAATAAGGATTTCCACTTCAAATGTAATTCACTGAACTCCTATAAGAATAAAAATCAAGTGAAGTAATCGGGGCTAGGGCATTATTTATTTACTAGGATTTATATTTATTCAACAGTAATTCTAACATCATTTATCACCGGAATTGTATCTACTTCTTTGAAATAATCAATCAAAATATTTCGAAGTTTGTAATCTAAGTCAAATTTTTGAACTCCTTTTTTAAAGAAATTCATATTGTCACCCCCATTCGCTAAATAATCGTTGGTACCCACATAATAGATAGTCTCTTTTTCAACAGGCTTTCCTCGGACTATTATATTCTTGGCCTTATTGTTTTTGTCGATTGTAAAAGTAATTCCAGAAAGTGGATGTGGTTTTTTTTCGGCGATAAAATAGTCAACTAATTCAAAAACCTGTTCTCCTTTCAAAGCAATAACGACCATAGTGTTTTCAAAAGGCATGATTTCAAATGCTGTTCTGCTGGTTACATTCCCTTTAGGAATAATGGAACGAATACCACCATGGTTGAGTAAACAAATATCGATATTCTTTTTTTCTCTGGCATTAAAAACCAGATTTCCCCGCTTCAAGCTGACATCCGCTAATAGATTTCCAATAGTTGTCTGCCATTTACCAGAACTTTTGTCCAATGTTACAGGACAGTAGGCAAGCACACTGTCCAAATCTTTATTAATATGTTCGCGATAGGGTTTAATGAAGTTTTCAATTTGCTTTGCCTGCTCGCCCTGTGGGCTCTGGTCAGGAACTTCGTTTTCCTTTGCAGTGATTGGAATTCGTTTGCCTTCTATTTTAGAAACATGATAATTTTGTTTGCTACAGGAAACAATAAAAAGAAATGTTAAGAATATAACAAAAAGTTTTAAAACGTCGTTATACTTTTTTAGATTTACCATTTTAAATGCGACTTAATTAATTAATTTTGTAATCAGGTAAATGTAGTATGTTTATAAATTATATAAAGAATTTCTACGTAAAAAAAACATTTAAAAAAAACTTGCAAAATGTAAAAAGCGAGGAGGTTTCAAATGTGGTAAAAACAGTTGGTTTGTTAATTGATACCAGTTATTTTTCTAAAAAAGAAGCCTTGATTAACGACTTAATTGCAAATGGATTTTCTAATGAAAATATTAAGGTTATTGTTTACACAGATAAATCAAAGTCAAACAACGCAAATTCACAACTTGCATTCAGTGCAAAACATCTTAATTGGAAAGGAGAAATTACGGAACCAAAAGTAAATGATTATCTCAATGAAGAATTTGATTTTCTTATCAGTTATTACGATGTTGAAAAAACAATACTAATGCTTTTTACTATTAAATCGAAAGCAAAATTTAAAGTGGGTTTTGCATCAATTGACAAAAGGTTAAACCATTTGATTATTGATACGAAAGCCGAAAATTATAAAGTTTTCACTGATGAATTATTCAGATATTTAAAATTATTAAACAAAATATAATCCAATACTATGCAATCATTAATAGGAACTGGTGTTGCCCTTGTAACTCCATTTAAAGAAGATTTTTCAATTGATACAGAAGCTTTAAAAAGAATTGTAAATTTCTCGATAGATGGCGGAATTGAATACCTTGTAGTGCTTGGTACGACTGCTGAAAATGCTACCTTGTCTCAAGAGGAAAAAGAATTAGTTATCAGTACGGTAATAGAAGCAAACAACGGAAGTTTACCATTAGTTCTTGGGGTAGGAGGTAACAATACTTTAAAGGTAGTTGAAGAATTGAAAACTAGAGATTTATCTCAATTTGTTGCAATTCTCTCTGTTTCACCTTATTACAATAAACCAACACAAGAAGGAATTTATCAACACTTTAAAGCAGTTGCAGAAGCGTCTCCAATTCCAGTAATTTTATATAATGTTCCGGGAAGAACAGCAAGTAATATGTTGCCGGCTACTGTTTTGCGTTTAGCCAATGATTTCAAAAATGTAGTTGCCATCAAAGAAGCCGCGGGTGATATGGTTCAAGCGATGCAATTATTGAAAAATAAACCAAAAGATTTCCTTGTAATTTCTGGAGATGATATGATTGCTTTACCTATGGTTTTAGCCGGTGGATCTGGTGTTATATCTGTAATTGGTCAAGGTTTTCCAAAAGAGTTTTCGGAAATGATACGATTAGGTTTGAATAGAAAAGTGGATGAAGCATTCAAAACACAGTATATTTTAGATGATTGTATCGATATGATTTTTGAACAAGGAAATCCTGCAGGAATCAAAGAAGTGTTTCTATCATTGGGAATTTCCGAAAATGTTGTTCGTCTTCCACTAATAAAAGTAGATGAGACATTAGCGGGAAGAATAAACCATTTTGTTGAAAAAATGAATAAAAACGGATAAAAAATCTTACTTTTATTAAAACAAAAAAATATTTTGAAGTAGCTAAATTATTAACTAAATTTGCCACCGAAACTTCGGTATGATTTTTTGTGTTTACTACGGCCGGGAAATCATAAATAAAGTATAAAAATGAAAAAAATATTATCTCTATTACTTCTTGTTACCTTTTTTTATTCTTGTAATGAATATCAAAAAGCTATAAAAACCGAAGATGTTTCCATAAAGTTTAGTATGGCAACCAAATTGTATGATTCAGGTAGTTATACTAAAGCAATTCGTCTTTTTGAGCAAATTGCTCCTACTTACAGAGGGAAACCACAAGCAGAAAAATTGTTTTATATGTTTGCGCAATCGTATTATAAAACAAAACAATATTATTTAGCGGGATACCAATTTGAAAGTTTTGTTTCTGGTTATCCAAAAAGTGAAAAAGTTCAAGAGGCTGCTTATTTAGCCGCCAAAAGTTACTCGATGCTATCACCGGTTTATAGTTTAGATCAAAAAGATACCTTTAAGGCCATTGACAAACTTCAAGCATTTATAGACAATTATCCAAATTCAGAATATTTGGCAGAAGCAAACGCAACGCTAAAACAGCTAAGCGAGAAAATAGAGAAAAAGGTATATGAAAATGCAAAAGGTTATAATACCATCTCAGATTACAAATCTGCGATTGTTGCTTTTGATAACTTTATAGCAGATTATCCTGGTACAATGTTCAGGGAAGATGCTCTTTTTTACAAATTTGATTCTGCTTACCAATTAGCAATAAACAGTATTCCTGCAAAAATGGAAGAAAGATTAAATGTTGCAAAAGCAGCGCATTCAAATCTTGTAAAATTTAATGCAAATAACAAATACAAAAAGAAAACTGACGAAATGTTAGTGCGAATTGATAAAGATTTACAAAAATTTAATAAATAAAGTCATGGATTTAAAAAAGACGAATGCTCCGGTAAATACAATAACTTACAATAAAAATGTTATTGAAGAACCTACTGGTAATGTGTATGAAGCGATAACCATTATGGCTAAAAGAGCAAACCAAATCAATTCTGAAATCAAAAAAGAATTGACAGAGAAATTGGAAGAATTTGCTACATATAATGACAGTCTTGAAGAAGTTTTTGAAAATAAAGAACAAATTGAGGTTTCTAAATTTTACGAAAAATTGCCTAAGCCTCATGCTTTAGCGGTTCAAGAATGGTTAGATGGTAAAATCTACCACAGAGATTCAAATAAATAATAGTATAATGTCAGTTTTAAGCGGTAAGAAAATTTTACTAGGTATTTCTGGTGGGATTGCTGCCTATAAAACAGCGTCATTAGTACGACTCTTCATAAAAGCAGGTGCACATGTCCAAGTGATAATGACACCTGCTTCTAAGGATTTTGTAACTCCTCTAACGTTATCTACGTTATCAAAAAATCCTGTATTTTCCAGTTTTTATAATCAAGATGATGAGAACGAAAAATGGAATAATCACGTTGAATTAGCACTGTGGGCAGATTTGATGCTTATTGCACCTGCAACGGCAAACACCTTGTCTAAAATGGCAAGCGGTACTTGTGATAATCTTCTTATTGCAACTTATTTATCGGCAAAATGTCCGGTGTATTTTGCTCCTGCGATGGATTTGGACATGTATAAACATCCCTCTACGATTGCAAATTTTTTAGCTTTAAACCAATTTGGAAACACTATAATTCCCGCTGAAAGTGGTGAATTAGCCAGTGGTTTATCTGGTGAAGGAAGAATGGCAGAACCAGAAAATATTGTAGCATTCTTGGAAGCTGATTTAGAAAGTAAATTACCTCTTAAAGGGAAAAAAATACTAATTACTGCCGGTCCCACATACGAAGCGATAGATCCTGTACGTTTTATAGGAAATCATTCGTCTGGAAAAATGGGTTTTGATATTGCCTTAAGTGCTGCAAATTTAGGGGCTTCAGTGATATTAGTTACTGGTCCTACCAATTGTAAAGCGGTTCATTCTTCGATAAAGGTGATAAATGTAGTTTCTGGTGAGGAAATGTATAACGCGTGTCATCTCTATTATGAGGATGTTGATGTGGCAATAGCTGCAGCAGCAGTAGCAGATTACAAACCAAAGAATGTGGCACTTCAAAAGATTAAAAAAGCAGAAGATGATTTCACCATTGAGCTGGAAAAAACCAAAGATATTTTAGCTTCTTTGGGTAAAATCAAAAAAAATCAGTTTTTAATCGGGTTTGCTTTAGAAACGGAAAATGAAATTGAAAATGCGAAGTTGAAAATTCAGAAAAAAAACTTAGATTTGATAGTTTTAAACTCATTGCAAGATCAAGGAGCCGGTTTTGGAAAGCCGACAAATAAAGTTACCTTTATAGATAAATTTTTCAATATCGAAGCGATGGAACTGAAATCAAAAGAAGCTGTGGCGGATGATATATTAAACAAAGTAATCACACATTTTTATGTATAAAATAATTACTTTTCTTTTCTTACTTACTTTTGGGCTTTCACAAGCGCAACAGCTAAATTGTACGGTAACGGTCAATTCACAAAAACTAACTAATGCGAATCAAGCCGTTTTTAAAACTTTGGAAGCGTCAGTAAGTGAATTTGTAAATAAAACAGATTGGACAGGACAAACTTTTAAACAAAATGAAAAGATTAATTGTTCGATGTATATTACTGTTTTATCGAACAGTTCCGATCAATTCACGGCAACAATACAAGTACAATCATCAAGACCTGTTTTCAATTCATCCTATGCTTCGCCTGTATTGAATTATAACGATAAGGACTTCAGTTTTAGATATACGGAGTTTGAAAATTTAATCTTTAGTCCTACTACTTTTGATTCAAATTTAGTGTCAGTATTGGCATTTTATAGCAATATAATATTGGGAATGGATGCAGATACTTTTGTATTACAATCGGGGAATCCTTATTTTGAAACAGCCCAAAACATTTCTAATGTGGCGCAACAAGGCGGTTATAAAGGATGGACGCAAAGCGATGGAAATCAAAATCGTTACTTTTTGATAAATGATTTATTATCTCCCACATTTATGGAAGTCAGACAAACTTTATTCGATTACCATTCCGGATTAGATTTGATGAGTCAAGATTTGAAAGCTTCAAAAGAAAAAATAAAGAAGTCATTACTTAATTTATCAAAATTAAATAATACAAAACCCAATGCTTTTTTAACACGCGTATTTTTTGACGCTAAATCAGACGAAATTGTTTCTATTTTTTCAGGTGGGCCAAGTATTTCAATTACTGATTTGGTTGAGAATATGAATAAAGTTTCTCCTTTGAATTCCAGTAAATGGGCATCAATTAAGTATTAATTGATTACTTTCAAATTACTAAAATATCCTTGTTTTTCATCCCAAAATTAATTTAAATGATTACCTCTCTTTCGATAAAAAACTATGCACTTATAGAAAAATTAACTATTGATTTTTCCAAAGGTTTTTCAATAATCACTGGAGAAACAGGCGCAGGGAAATCAATAATATTAGGAGCTTTAGGTCTAGTTTTAGGAAAAAGAGCCGACTTAACTTCGTTGAAGAATAAAGAAGAAAAGTGTATTATTGAAGCTCATTTTGAGATCTCCAAATATAATCTGCGTCAATTTTTTGAAGAAAATGATTTGGATTATGAAGATGATACCATTATTAGACGTGAAATTCTGCCGTCTGGGAAATCAAGAGCTTTTATCAATGATAGTCCCGTAAATCTTCAAGAACTACAGGAATTGAGTTTGTTTTTGATTGATATTCACTCGCAACAACAAACCCAAGAACTATCGGATGAGAATGTTCAATTCGAAATTATAGATGCAATTGCTACTAATCAAGTTACTATTCTAGAGTATCAATCGGTTTTGAAAAGTTATAAATTGGATAAGTCTAAATTAAATTCGCTTCTTAAAAAACAAAATGATGCTTCAAAAGAGCAAGAATACAATACTTTTTTATTGGATGAATTAGTAACTGCACAATTAAAATCAGGCGAACAAGAAGTTCTTGAAGCTGATTTTGAAAAATTGAATAATGTTGAGATTATAAAAGAATCCATTGATAAATCTTTGGCTGTTGCCAATGAAGAACAAATAGGAGTTTTACATAATTTGAATGAAATTAAGGTTTCATTGCAAAAAATTTCCTCTTTTTCTTCCGAATATTATTCCTTGTTGGAAAGAGTTACAAGCATAGCAATTGAATTTGATGATATTTCTGATGAATTAAACAGATGTTCAGAGAAACTGATTAATGATCCGGAACAATTGGATTTAATTAGTCAAAAGTTGCAAGTGATTTTTAATTTGCAAAAGAAACATCAAGTTTCTTCAGTCGATGAATTATTAGAAATTGAGGCTAATCTAGAAAATTCAGTTTTAGAATTAGGAAATTTAGAGGAAGAAATTATAGTATTGACTACTTCAATTCAACAAAAAACGATAATATTAGATACTTTATCTGAGACAATTCATAAAAACAGATTGGATTCAATCCCTGTTTTATCTGGAAAGTTGATTACTATTTTAGAAACTTTAGGAATGCCAAATGTGCGTTTTAATATTGAACTTAATGCGACTTCAACTTATTTAGCAAACGGAAAAGACGAACTTCAGTTTTTATTTTCTGCTAATAAAGGAACTGACTTTGGATTACTGAAAAAAGTGGCTTCCGGGGGAGAAATGTCAAGAATAATGCTTGCAGTAAAGGCAATATTGGCACAATATTCAAAATTACCGACACTGATTTTCGATGAAATAGATACCGGTGTTTCAGGCGAAATTGCAATTAGAATGGGAGAAATCATGAAGGAAATGAGCCAGAAAATGCAAATTTTTGCCATTACCCATTTACCACAAATTGCTGCAAAAGGAAATGCACATTTCAAAGTATTCAAATCGACTATTGGTGAGGATACACAATCCGAATTAAAGTTACTGAGTAATGACGAAAGAGTTGTTGAAATTGCGCAAATGCTATCAGGAATTGTTGTTTCTGATTCGGCCTTAAATCATGCAAAAACCTTGCTGAATTAATATTTAGCTTTATATTTGTTTCCTTTTAACAAAAGGTATTTTCGTATTACCAAAAAATAATTTCAAGGATAATAAATTAAGAATAACAAGATATGATTATAGAACCAAGAATGAGAGGATTTATTTGTACGACATCTCACCCAAAAGGATGCGAACAAAATGTTAAAAATCAAATTGAATATATAAAATCCAAAGGTCCTATTGCTGGAGCCAAAAAAGTATTGGTAATTGGTGCTTCAACCGGTTTTGGTTTGGCTTCGAGAATTACAAGTGCTTTTGGTTCAAATGCGGGAACTATAGGTGTATTTTTTGAAAAACCACCAGCAGAAGGCAAAACAGCTTCTCCGGGTTGGTACAATTCTGCGGCTTTTGAAAATGAAGCGCATAAAGCGGGATTATTTGCAAAAAGTATTAATGGCGACGCTTTTTCAAATGAAATAAAAAAACAAACATTAGATTTAATAAAAGCTGATTTAGGCCAAGTTGATTTGGTTATCTACAGTTTGGCTTCTCCTGTTCGTATGCATCCGGTAACCGGTGTTTTACATCGTTCCGTTTTGAAACCTATCGGAAGTACGTTTACCAATAAAACGGTAGATTTTCATTCAGGTAAAGTTTCAGAAATTTCTATTGCTCCTTGTACTGACGAAGACATTGAAAATACAGTTGCGGTAATGGGTGGTGAAGATTGGTCAATGTGGATTGATGCTTTAAAAGCTGAAAATCTCCTTGCTCCAGAAGCTACTACGGTTGCGTATTCTTATATAGGACCATCACTTACTGAAGCCGTTTATAGAAAGGGGACCATAGGTCGTGCCAAAGATCACCTTGAAGCTACTGCTTTTTCTATTACAGATAGTTTAGCAGATATTAATGGTAAAGCTTATGTTTCTGTAAATAAAGCATTGGTTACTCAAGCAAGTTCAGCAATTCCAGTTATTCCATTATATATTTCTTTATTGTATAAAATCATGAAAGCAGAAGGAATTCATGAAGGATGTATTGAGCAGATTCAGCGTTTGTACAGTGAAAGATTATATACTGGTGCCGAAATTCCAACGGATGAAAAAGGTAGAATTCGTATCGATGATTTAGAAATGCGTCCTGATGTTCAAGAAAAGATTGCTAAATTGTGGGCAGAGGCTGTGACCGAAAATTTATCTGATATATCTGATTTAGAAGGATACAGAAAAGATTTTTACAATTTATTCGGTTTTGATGTTGAAGGTGTAGAGTACAAAGCTGATGCGGATGAAATGGTAAATGTTTCTAGTATTGCGTAATTCTTTTTACAAAGTTAAAATATAAAATTTTTCATAATACACCTTAATTTCATAATGGTTTTATTCATTTAGAAATTAAGGTGTATTTTTTTTAAATCTGATTTAAAGTTAATTTCATTTGTTATGTATAATTTATTAAAAGGGAAAAGAGGTATTATTTTTGGAGCATTAGATGAAAATTCCATTGCTTGGAAAACGGCCGAACGTGTTCATGAAGAAGGAGGGATTTTCGTGCTATCGAATGCGCCGGCTGCGATGAGAATGGGAACCATTGATCAATTGGCACAAGAAACTAATTCGCAAATCATTCCTGCAGATGCAACTTCGGTAACTGATTTAGAAAATTTAGTTGATCAGGCAATAGCAATTTTGGGAGGTAAAATTGATTTTGTTTTGCACTCTATCGGGATGTCTGTAAATGTTCGAAAAGGAAATCATTACACGAATCAGAATTATGATTACACGGAGAAAGGTTGGAACGTATCTGCCGTTTCTTTTCATAAAGTGATGCAAGTTTTGTATAAAAAAGATGCCATGAACGAATGGGGAAGTATCGTGGCTTTGTCTTATATGGCAGCGCAGCGTGTTTTCCCTGATTATAATGATATGGCTGACAATAAAGCTTATTTGGAATCTATTGCCCGCAGTTTTGGATATTTTTTTGGAAGAGATAAAAAAGTAAGAGTGAATACCATTTCACAATCACCGACGGCTACCAAAGCGGGTCAGGGTGTGAAAGGTTTTAATGGATTCATTGCTTTTGCTGAGAAAATGTCACCATTAGGAAATGCAACTGCTTTAGATTGTGCTAATTATACTGTTTCTATGTTTTCGGATTTAACAAGAAAAGTGACTTTACAAAATTTATTGCATGATGGTGGATTCTCCAATATGGGAGTGAGCCAGGAAGTGGTTGAAATGTTTGAATAAAAAGCAAATAAAACCAAAAATTTTACAACAACCATCAATTGCTATTTGATGGTTTTTTTATGGATAAAGATTATATTTGTTAAAATTTTCGAATCAATAGAATACTACCTAAATAGAACATTAAAAAGTATGTTATTTTCCTTAATCATTCCAGTTTACAACCGTCCAGATGAAGTCGATGAACTTTTAGAAAGTTTGTCGCAATCGAACTACAATGAGATTTTTGAAATTGTGATTGTTGAAGATGGATCTACATTGAGATGCCAGGATGTCGCTCAAAAATATGGGAACAAATTAGATATTTCTTACTATTACAAAGAGAATTCAGGGCCTGGAGATTCCAGAAATTACGGAATGAAAAAAGCAAGAGGAGATTATTTTATCATTTTTGATTCAGATTGCATCATTCCAAAACAGTATTTAGATGAAGTTGAAAAAGCTTTAAAACAAAATTATGTAGACTGTTTTGGTGGGCCTGACAAGGCTTTGGACAGTTTTTCCGATATTCAAAAAGCAATAAATTTTGCTATGACTTCATTTCTCACTACGGGTGGAATTCGCGGTGGATCAGAAAAAATTGATAAGTTTCAACCTCGAAGTTTCAATATGGGATTGTCTCGAAAAGCTTTTGAAGCCTCACAAGGTTTTGGAAATATTCATCCTGGGGAAGACCCGGATTTATCGATACGTTTATGGAACTTAGGTTTTGAAACCAAACTTTTTCCAAACGCATTTGTATATCATAAAAGAAGAATTGATTGGGATAAGTTTTCTGTTCAGGTCAATAAATTTGGTAAAGCAAGACCAATTCTTAATAGCTGGTATCCCAAGTACAATAAAATTACTTTTTTCTTCCCAACTGTTTTTTTAATAGGATTTGTTGTAGCGCTTCTTGCCCTAGTTTTTAATAATGATTTGCTGCTTAAAATGTATTTTATGTATTTTTTGGTATTATTTTTGGTGTCAACATATCAGAACAAGAGCTTGAAAATAGGGTACTTATCATTAATTGCAGTTTGGAAACAATTCTTTGGTTACGGACTCGGTTTTATGGAATCATTTATAAAAATCATCATTCTGAAACAAAAGCCTCAGAAGGCCTTTCCAGAATTGTTTTTCAAAGTATAACATGACAAAAATTATAGGATTAACGGGTGGTATTGGCACTGGAAAAACTACAATTGCTAATGAATTTCGATCATTAGGAGTTCCGGTTTATATTGCTGATGATGAAGCTAGAAAACTCATGCAGTCCAGTGATGTTATTGACGCAATCAAAATAGTTTTTGGTCATGCCGTTTTTGATGATAATCAACTAAATAGAGAAAAGCTTGCCCAAATTGTGTTTAACGACCCCGAAAAACTGGAGCAACTTAATGCAATTGTTCATCCGGCCGTAAAAAAACATTTCTCGGAATGGATTTTAAATCAGAAAGAGTCTCCGTTTATTATTTATGAAGCAGCAATTTTGTTTGAAAGTGGGGGTTACAAAAATTGTGATTTAATCATTACTGTTACCGCACCTTTAGAAATAAGGATTCAAAGGGTAATGGAAAGAGATAAAACGACCCGTGAGCAAGTTTTAAAAAGAATTAATATGCAATGGAATGACGAAAAACGCATCCTAAAAAGCGATTTTGTCATTAAAAACACAAATATTGAAGAAACTAAATCAGAAATTGTTAAAATTCTTAAAATTTTAAGGATTAGACAAAATGAGCATTAGATGTTAATGTTTGGTTAATGTATTATTTAATATATTGTTAAAATACTAATTTTGTTTCGATGAATAAACTTTTTTTTAGATTACTAGTATTATTGATGAGCTTATCCTTGATTGGGATAATTTTGGTTCAGGTATATTGGTTTAATACATCATTTAAAAATAATGATGATCAATTCAAATTTCATGTTAAACAAGTTATAGGTAACGTAGCCGATAAATTGCAGCAAAAAGAGGCTTATAGTTTTTATGATAAATACAATCACTATAAAGACAGTACAGGTAAAATTCCTCAAAAGAATGATTTATTGGAATTTTATTATGTTCAGAAAAATCCTAAAACGAATAAAACTATAGTTTATTCAAATAGCATTATATCAGAAGATTATAAAATATCGTCGACGTTCTTTGATAAAAAATTTGATAGTGATAGATTTAAGAATTTTAATTCTAAACGAGTTACGGAAGTTTACAACAATAACAATATTGACAATTCGTCTGTTCAACAAAACTTAATTCCAGATGTGAAGATTGAAAAATCTGGAAATTTAGATGTTCTAGATAATGCTCAATTTGAGATTTTTTTCAAAGATATTGCTTCAGCAATGCCTATTCAAGAAAGAGTTTCAAAAGAAATATTGCAGAAGCTAATAAAGAAAGAATTAGAGGAATATGGTGTAAATACAAGATTTGAGTTTGGTATTTATAATAATAATTTGGCAACAAAGGTAAAATCAAAAGATTTTAAATATGATAAAAATGCCACTTATTCAATTCCTATTTTTAGTGATAATGAAGGAAATAGTAAATATCAATTATTGGTTACATTTCCTCATAAAAAGAAATATTTATTGTCAGAACTCGTTAGTATAACAGTACTGTCGATCATATTTACGCTAATTATTCTGATAGCATATTCGAGTGCATTAAATCAATTAATTCGTCAACGTCATATATCGGAGATTAAAACAGATTTTATCAACAATATGACTCATGAATTTAAAACGCCTATTGCGACTATTAATTTAGCTTTGGATGCGATAAAAAACCCGAAAATAATTGATGATAAGGAGAAGGTTCTTCGATACCTTCAAATGATTAGGGATGAAAATAAAAGAATGCACGCTCAAGTTGAAAATGTTTTGCGTATTTCTAAATTAGAAAAAAAAGAGTTAGATATAGCTAAAGAATCTTGTAATGCTGAAGAAATTATTAATGAAGCTATTGAGCATGTAAATTTAATATTGGAAGACAGACAGGGTACAATTACAACACATTATGATGCCACAAGAAAGACTGTTTTGCTAAATGACGTTCATTTTACCAATGTGATTGTGAATATTTTGGAAAATGCAATTAAATACTCACCAGATATTCCTAAAATTGATGTTGTTACAGAAAATGTAAAAGATATGGTCATCATTAAGATTAAGGATAATGGACTAGGAATGGGTAAGACAGCGCAGAAAAGGATTTTTGAAAAGTTTTATAGAGAGCATACAGGAGACATACATAATGTTAAGGGTCACGGTTTAGGTTTAGCCTACGTAAAAAGAATTGTTGAAGACCATAATGGTCAAGTATATGTAGAAAGTGAAAAGGGAAAAGGAAGTACCTTCATAATAAAATTACCATTAATAAATTAAAATATGGAAAATGTAAATAAAAAAATACTTTTAGTTGAAGACGACCTTAATTTTGGTGCCGTACTAAAAGATTATTTGATGCTAAATGATTTTGACGTCACTTTAGCTAAAAATGGAATGGAAGGATTTGAAAAATTCAAAAAAGATACCTTTGATTTATGTATTTTGGATGTTATGATGCCATATAAAGATGGCTATACGCTAGCAAAAGAAATCAGAGAAAAAAATAATGAAGTGCCAATTATTTTCTTAACAGCAAAATCTATGAAAGAGGATGTGTTGAAAGGATACAAAGCTGGTGCGGATGATTACTTGAATAAACCTTTTGATTCTGAAGTGCTTTTAATGAAAATTAAAGCTATTATTCAAAGAAAATCATCAGATAATAAGGCTGAACAAGCACAATTTGAATTTAATATTGGTAAATTTCATTTTAATTCAAAACTCCGTTTTTTAACTTTTGATAATGAAGAACCAATAAAATTATCTCCTAAAGAGAATGAATTATTGAAAATGTTGATTCTTCATGAAAATGATTTAATGCCTAGAGAGTTAGCATTAACTAAAATATGGAGAGATGATAACTACTTTACTTCAAGAAGTATGGATGTTTACATCGCTAAATTAAGAAAATACCTTAAGCTAGATGAAGATGTAGAAATTCTTAATATTCACGGTGAAGGATTTAGATTAGTTGTAAAAAACAAAGTAGCATAATATTAAAGAGGCTTCGAGAAATCGGAGCCTTTTTTTTGGAGCTATTTCCAGCTAACCGTTTTAATCCTTTATGCTGAACACCAGCATAAAAGGATTTCCACTTTTATCTGGGCTAGGACTTTATGGAAAAAATAAATTTTAGTTTATTTCCAATTCAATTGCAAAGCGAAACTGGTTTTATCTCCTTTTGTGATGCTAAAAGTAGTCGTGTTTCCATTTAAAATCTCATGAATAACTACATTATCTTTCAAGGATAACTCCTTCAAGAAATTCATTTCGAAACTTTCAATTTTTTGGTTTAGAATTGGTTTTTCGTCTACATGATCTAGACACCATTCCAGATATTTTACATTATTCACATGATTTACAATATCTAAATCGGATAAGAAAACCGTTTTTTCAAAGACCATTTCTTTTTCATGATTCAAATTAATTTTTGAAAAGCCATGCTTTGTAGCTCTTGTATCAGGATACAATTGAAAATGGTCGAATGGTAAGGCCAAACCTTCTGGTCGGCGAATTTCAGTATTAAAAACAGCCCAAAAAGTCTCCGAACCGACTATTTTTTTTCCATTCACGTACATTTCAAGCGCACGTACCGAACGGGAATTTTCTAAAGAATTAATCCAAGTTTTTACTGTCACTACATCTCCCCATTTTGGTAAAGCGTCGACTTCAACTCGCATTCTGCTCAAAACCCAAGCTTGGTTGAATTCCTGCATGTCAGAAAAACTAATTCCGCCAATTTCCGAATGTGCTGCTGCTGTTAACTGCAGGATATTACACAAATCAGTATATTTTAAGTAACCGCTTGGTGCGCATTGAGTAAAATTGATTACCCAATCTTTGCTAAGAATGGAAGTGAAATGTGGAGCTATTGGCATGGATAAATAAGAATTAAGATTTTTGATTAACGATTTAAGATTTTTGATTTGCCATCGCTATAAAAATAAATATTTGCTAGTGCAATTGAATTGGCTATTTCTTTGAGTTTATATAATCTACAATTTTTTCATACGGAGTCTCAAAATCAAACCATTTGGTATTTTCATTTCTTTTAAACCAGGTCAGTTGCCGTTTAGAAAACCGTCTCGTGTTTTTCTTTATTTCTTCGATGGCAAATTCTAATGTGATTTCTTGATGAAAATAACTGAATAATTCTCTATAACCCACTGTTTGCAGTGCATTCAATTCCTTGTTTGGAAATAAAGCTTTGGCTTCAGCCAATAAACCTTCGTTCATCATACTATCAACACGTAGATTGATTCGATTGTATATTACGTTTCTTTCTGCTTCAAGTCCAATTAAAATAGGAGTGAAGTTGCGACTGTTTTGTTTTTGATTTAAAAAAGAGGAATATGGTTTTCCAGAACCCAGGCATACTTCTACAAAACGCATCATTCGTTGTGGATTTTGTAAAGTTTGCGGATTTTCTTTTGCTAATCTTGCGTAATAATCGGGATCTAATACTTCTAGTTTTTGTTGCAAATACCCAATTCCCAATTTTTCATAATTTGAATTTACATCTAAGCGAACTGAAGGATCAATTTCAGGAAATTCATCAAAACCTTTCAGAATCGCATCGACATACAAGCCGGATCCGCCAACTAAAATAGCATAATCGTTTGTCAAAAATAATTCATCGAGTTTAGACATGGCTTCTTTCTCAAAATCACCTACTGTATAATTATCGAAAATTGATTTATTTTGAATGAAATGATGTTTTGTCGAAGCTAATTCAGCTTTATTTGGTACGGCGGTCCCAATAGTCATTTCTTTAAAAAATTGTCGGCTGTCGCAGGAAATAATTTCGCAATTGAAATAGTTTGCGAGCATAATACTTAAGGAAGTTTTTCCAATAGCTGTGGGTCCGATAATGGTTATTAAGTATTTCATGTTTTTTAGCCCTGATGGAAACGGAAACCCCGGAGTTATGAAAGTTCGTTTTTCTTGGTGTAAAAGAGCGACCAAAGGAAGCTCCTTTTATGCCTTAGAAAAACTACTTGAATAGCGAGGAGTTGCAGTGTATAGCAGGAGTAGCTACAAATTAAAGTTAGTCAATTAAAAATTTATCACTTTTAGCGTTTTGCTTCTTCGAACATGGCCCTGAATAATATTCTTGGTATCACGATTATTTTGCATAGGAATGATAATATTTCTTAGGATTTCAATATTGTGTATTTGATAGTTCAAATCATAAAACGCATAGCCTTTGTAAATTCCGTTTTCTATCAAAACAGCGGATCGTTCACTGATATTTCTTCCTTTGTCGATAAGAATCATGTTTTGATTTTCGAAGGAGTTTTTTTCTATAAATTCAAGGACTCTAGCGTTGTATATTTCAGGAGAAACTTCACCAATGCAAGCGCCATCACATTCTTTTATGCTGTATTGAAAGCAGTTTGTTTTTGAGGTATATAATCCCGTAAATTTTTGACATAAATTATAATGGGAAGTGATTCTAAACAAGGCATTTTTCCCTTCCTGCAAAGAGGTAAATGAGGTGATTTCTTTTTTTCGACCGTCTGCTTTTTGAAGTTTTAGGTTCAAATAGCCTTTTTCATCTTTTTCAGCATACAATGCAAATTGAAATATGCTTTTTCGTTGGGCTCTGTTTAGAATAGGTTTATTGATTTTTATTTCTTCACTTTCTTTTAATAAAGCAATCAATTCGCTTCCGGTTTCATCGTACGTTACGGTAAAAACGTCGGTTTGAATCTTTTTGCATTTAGTTGAAGTCCCTGTAAAATGCTGATTTATTCGTTTTTTTATGTTTCGGCTTTTGCCAATATAAATCAGGTTACCTTTTTCATTGTGAATGTAATAGATACCAGTTGTAGAAGGTAAACTACTAACAATGTCTAGCAGTTTTGGAGCAATTCCTTTCTCAACTTCGAGTTTGATAAAATCTTTTACAATTTCTTTTTCTAGATCTTTCTCTAAAAGAATTTTGAATAATTTGACTGTAGCCAATGCATCTCCACTGGCTCTGTGTCTATCTGCCATTGGGATTCCAAGGGCACGCACTAGTTTTCCTAAACTATGCGAAGGTTGCTCTGGTAATAGTTTTTTTGATAATTCTACAGTGCAAAGTGTTTTTGCTTCAAAATCATAGCCTAATCGTCTAAACTCAGTGCGTAAAATTCTATAATCGAAAGAGGCATTGTGCGCTACTATGACACAATCATTTGTCATTTCGACAATACGTTTGGCTACTTCAAAAAATTTGGGAGCACCGCGCAACATTTCATTATTGATTCCAGTTAATTTCACCACAAATGGCTGAATCGGGATTTCCGGATTGACTAAACTGATGAATTGGTCCACAACCTCATGTCCATCAAATTTATAGATGGCGATTTCAGTTATTCCCTCTTCGTTGAATTGTCCTCCTGTGGTTTCTATGTCAAGTATTGCGTACAAATTTTTTGTTTAATGTTTAATGTTACAAGTTATGAAACATGTGAAGTCAAAAATCGTTAATCAAAAATCGAAAATCAATTTCTTCCTCCAAAGATACTACTTCCTATTCGAATCATTGTGCTTCCGCAGTCAATTGCGAGTTGATAATCGCCTGACATTCCCATTGACAACGTAGAGATGCATTGCAGTGCATCTCTACTGCGAATGGTATCAAAAATCGATTTCAAATGAGTAAATTCTTTTTTAATTTGCTCTTTGTTATCCGTAAATGTTGCCATTCCCATCAATCCCACCACTCTAATATTTTTCATTTCTTGAAATTCATTAGAAGATAATAGAGAAGACAATTCCTCTTCATCAAGACCAAATTTAGTTTCCTCTTCAGCGATATGAATTTGCAATAAGCAATCAATAATTCTGTTATTTTTTTGTGCTTGTTTATTGATTTCCTGTAGTAATTTCAGACTATCTACTCCATGAATTAAGCTCACAAATTGTGCCATAAATTTGACTTTATTCGTCTGAACATGACCAATCATGTGCCATTGAATGTCTTTTGGCATTTGTTCCCATTTTTCCGCCATTTCCTGGATTTTGTTTTCTCCAAAAATGCGTTGTCCTGCTTCATATGCTTCCATTAAGTCAGGAACGGGTTTAGTTTTAGAGACAGCAACTAAGGTTATATGCTCTGGTAAAGTAGATTTTATGGAGAGTAAGTTTTGAGCTATCGACATTTTTTAAATCTTTTAATTTTATTTTTAATTCTAATCTAAAATTCATAAATCACTAAACCACTTCTGAACTTTGGTTCGATATAGGTGCTTTTTGGGGGCATGATCAAATTGTTATCGGCTAAATCTTTAATTTCCGTAATGTTTGAAGGATAAAGAATAAAGCCAACTTCAAATTCCCCTTGATCAATTTTATCTTTTACTTCTAAAACGGATTGCTTCCCAGAAATGTACTCGATACGTTCATCATTGCGTAAATCTTCGATTGCAAGTAGAGGTAAAAGTACTTTTTTATACAAAATTTGAGTGTCTAAACTCTCTAATGCGCTATTAAAAACAGTGTTTTCCTTTCGTAAAATTAAGCTATAAAAGTTATTGTCAAGGTACATTCCGAACTGATGTTTTTCAGAAGGTTGAACAGGTTGTTTGTGTTTATTTTCAACAATAAAATTCACATTCAATGCCGTGATAAAATCCTCTTTCGAGAAACCGTTTAAATCTTTTACTAATCGATTAAATTCGTAAATTTTAACATTATTTTCCGAAATTAAGTAGCTTAATATATAATCCTTTGTAGTGTTTTCCGGATTTTTATTTTCTTCGGATAGTAATTTTAAAGCTTCTGTACGATGATGTCCGTCAGCGATATAAAGACTTTCTGTTTTTTCGAATATTTTTTGTATCCAATTAATTTCTAAAGTATCTTCAATTTTCCACAGATAATGAACCTCTTTTTTGGTTGTAGAAAATTCAAAATCGGCTAGTTTTTGAGTACAGTTAAAAATCCAATTTTCTATTGTTTTATTGTCAGGATAAGTCATTAAAACTGGCTCCGTATTGAACTCGGCATATTTCATATAATCTTTCAGTAATTGTACTCGAAAGGCTAAAATATCTTCGTGTTTTTTTATAACATTATTACGATAATCTTCCACACTTGTTCCTACAATAATTCCGGTGAAAGAATGTGTTTTGGTCACGATTTTATGAATATAAATCGCCGGTTTTTTATCTTTAACTAATATAATTTCATTTTTGAATTCCTGGTATTTTTGATGTACCTGTCGGTATCTTTTTTCAAAAGAAACAGTTTCCTGATTGGTATAGGCTGGTTTTAGAATATGCAAAAACGATAACGGATTAAAATCCAATTGTGCTGCTAACTCGGCATTCACATATTCTTCATAGGAACGACAAGTGACTAGGCAAACTTTATCACGAGTGGGTCTGACCGCTTGGAAAGGAACTATTTTTGCCATTTTTTATAGTATTCAGTAGCAGTTAGCAGTCGCAGTATTCAGTGGGAAAGCTGTAAACTGCGATTGCGTACTGTGATTTTTATGTAAATTGTTTAGAAATCTTTTCTGCTTTTTTACTTTCCGAATAATCATAGAAACCTTCACCAGATTTTACACCCATTTTTCCTGCGCGAACCATATTTACCAGTAACGGGCAAGGCGCATATTTCGGGTTTTTGAAACCATCATACATTACATTTAAGATGGCTAAACATACGTCAAGACCAATAAAATCAGCTAATTGTAAAGGTCCCATTGGGTGTCCCATCCCTAATTTCATTACCGTGTCAATTTCATAAACACCAGCGACTTTGTTGTATAAAGTTTCAATGGCTTCGTTGATCATTGGCATCAAAATTCTATTGGCGACAAATCCAGGATAATCATTTACTTCCACTGGAGTTTTTCCTAATTTTTCGGATAAATCCATGATAATTTTCGTCACCTCGTCCGAAGTAGTGTAGCCTCGAATGATTTCAACGAGTTTCATGATGGGCACTGGATTCATAAAGTGCATTCCAATAACGCGCTCTGGATGTGCTACGACAGCTCCAATTTGAGTGATAGAAATAGAAGAAGTATTGGTTGCCAAAATAGTATTATGAGAACAAGCCTCATTCAATTGCTTGAAGATATTTAATTTCAATTCAACATTTTCGGTAGCCGCTTCAACCACTAAATCTGCTCCCACAACGCCATCTTTTATGTCAGTATACGTTATAATATTGGTAATCGTTTTTGCTTTATCTTCTTCAGTTATCGTTCCTTTTGAAACCATTCTGTCTAAATTAGCGGCAATAGTTGCCATTCCTTTGTCAAGTGATTTTTCGGAAAGATCAATTAGTTTTACGGTAAAACCACTTTGAGCAAATGTGTGAGCAATTCCATTACCCATTGTTCCCGCTCCGATTACTGCTATTGTTTTCATTCTGTTTTTTTATTTAAAGTTTAAAGTCCCAAGTTTCAAGTCGGATAACCCTAAACTTGAAGCTTGAAACCTGAATTTTTTTTAACTATTTTTTAAAGCAATCAATAATTTGATAGGCCACGCGAAGCGCTTCCGTTGCTTGTTCTAGGGTTACAACAGGAGTAGTGTTATTATTGATGGCATCTGCAAATGAATCTAGTTCGTCAAGAATTGCATTGTTTTGTTCTACATCAGGATTTGAAAAGTAGATTTGTTTTTTAACTCCTTCAGCGTTTTGCAAAATGATATCAAAATCACCAGGAACTTCTGGAGCGTCTTTCATTTTTACTACTTCACATTTCTTTTCTAAGAAATCGACTGAGATATAAGCATCTTTCTGGAAAAAACGTGATTTACGCATGTTTTTCATCGAAATTCTACTGGCAGTTAAATTAGCCACACATCCATTTTCGAATTCGATTCGGGCGTTAGCAATATCGGGAGTGTCGCTGATAACAGAAACTCCGCTTGCGCTAATGTTTTTTACTTTAGATTTTACCACACTTAAAATTGCATCAATGTCATGAATCATTAAATCCAAAACTACAGGCACATCCGTACCGCGAGGATTGAATTCAGCCAATCGATGTGTTTCAATAAACATTGGGTTTTCGATCATGTTTTTGGTTGCGATAAATGCAGGATTAAATCGTTCTACATGACCAACTTGACCTTTAACATTGTATTCTTTTGCCAAAGCGATTATTTCTTCGGCTTCTTCAACTGTATTTGAAATAGGTTTTTCTATAAAAACGTGTTTGCCTGACTTGATAGCAACTTTAGCACATTTATAATGAGAAAGAGTAGGAGTGACAATATCAATTACATCAACAGCATGAATAAGTGTAGCTATCGTGCTAAAATGTTTGTAACCAAATTCTTTAGAAACCTTTTCGGCATTTTCTTGGTTTGGGTCGTAAAAACCAACTAATTCATATTTTTCAGATTGTTGTAATAAACGCAAATGTATTTTACCCAGATGACCCGCACCTAACACTCCAATTTTCAGCATAATGATTTAATTTGTACAAAAATAGCAATAAATTGATTACTTTTTTAAGGATATCAAACAATTATTTAACCAATTTAATATTTAAAATTCACTATTTAATATTAGAAATTGTTTTCTATTTTTACCAAAATTAAATATCAAATTTTGAAAGATACAGCCAAACATCAAGGACTTCGGAATCAATTAGTAAGCACTTTGGAACAAAAAGGGATTACTGATAAAAATGTTTTGGATGCAATAAAAAAGATTCCAAGGCACTTATTTTTAAATTCCAGTTTTGAAGATTATGCTTATCAGGACAAGGCATTTCCTATTGGTGCTGGTCAAACTATTTCTCAACCCTATACCGTAGCTTTTCAATCCCAGTTATTGGAAATAAAAAAAGAGCATAAAGTTTTAGAAATAGGAACTGGTTCGGGATATCAAACGGCTGTATTATGTATGATGGGAGCGAAAGTTTTTAGTGTGGAAAGACAAAATGAATTGTTTAAAACAACCTCTTTGTTATTTCCAAAACTAAATATTCGTCCTAAACATCTTTCTTTTGGAGATGGGTATAAAGGATTACCCGGATATGCTCCGTTTGACAGCATCATTGTAACTGCTGGCGCTCCGTTTATTCCTCAACCATTGATGTCACAATTAAAAATAGGAGGTAGGCTAGTTATTCCGCTAGGAGAAGAGGTACAAATTATGACTTTGTTGATTCGTAAAAACGAAACCCAATTCGAAAAACATGAGTTTGGAGAATTCCGATTTGTACCATTATTAGAAGATAAAAATTAAAAAGAAACCCGTCTCGCTTAAATAACGAGACGGGTTTTTTATTGACCAATAATACTTAAATACCGCTCTAAGCTTTCTTTTTCTTTTTCAGCGATAAACAGTAAAAAATCTTCTTTGTTATTTTTAGTTTGAGCTGTTTCCAGTGCTTCATAATATTTCATTCTAGTTTCATAATCCCCTTTTATATTAGCAATGATGTAGCCATGCTGCAATAAAACTAAGTTCATGACTAAACGAGATGTTCTACCGTTTCCATCAATAAATGGATGAATGGTTACTAATCGTTCGTGTATTTCGGCAGCCAAAACGATAGGATGAAGAATTGATTTATTGCTTTCATACCAAATGAAAAAATCTTCCATTTCCTTAGCGACCATATACGGTTGCGGTGGCATGTGAGTGCTTCCTTTTATCATCACTTGTACTTTTCTGTATCTTCCAGCTTCCTCGGGATGAATTCCTCTCAAAATTAAATTATGAATAGATAATACTTCTCGTTCATTTATGGAGCTATTTTTTTGCACTAATTCTTTAATGTATGCAATCGCCTCCTGATGATTAATCACTTCAAGATGTTCCCTCATACTTTTCCCTGAAATAGTTAAACCTTCATTGATAACCAAATCAGTTTCCCGAAGCGTCATAGTATTTCCTTCGATACGGTTACTTTCAAAAGTGTATTCTAATTCTAATGCTTGGGCGATTCGATAGCTGTCAAATTGACGAAAACTATCCAGTTTTGTCTTCAAAGTGTCGATTTCGTCTAAGATTTTTTGTAGCGTATTAGATATTTTTTTCTTTAAAGATTTACTTTGATATCTTATTTCTTCCTCAGCAACTAGTAATGCTTTTAATGCAAATTCATCTTGACCTATTTCATAAAGAATTTTTTCTTTTAGCCAAGCTACCATTATTGTTTCTAAATCTATTTCCAGTAACGATGCTAGTTTTATAACTTGCTCTCTAGTGGGTTTTCTAGTGCCACTTTCAAATTTACTAATCAAGGCTTGATCAATTCCTAAAAGTTGAGCCACTTCTCTGGTTTTGAGTCCTTTTTGTTCTCTTGCGTTTTTGAGTAGTATTTTCATTTTTGAAAATGTTTTAAATTGTCTTGACAAAATTAGTCATTTTTTTTGAATTTAAAAAACCGCACTGTTTTGAACTTCAATTTTTATTTAAAATGATTTTTTTATTCTGTCAAGATCTCTTTTAGTGTCTTGTTCCTTTAGAGATTCGCGTTTGTCGTAGGTTTTCTTCCCTTTGCAAAGACCAATTTGTAGTTTAGCCATTCCTTTTTCATTGGTGAACAATTTTAAAGGGATAACGGTAAGTCCTTTTGCTTGAACACTTTTAGCAAGGCCTTTTAATTCTTTTTTATTCAAAAGTAACTTACGTTCGCTTCTTGCTTTGTGGTTGAATTGATTGCCAAAAGTATATTCTTCAATGTAAGTATTGATTGCAAAAAGTTCGTTATTGCTAAATTCACAAAAACTCTCCGTAATATTCGCTTTTCCTAAACGGATTGATTTAATCTCAGTTCCAGCCAAAACAATCCCAGCAGTGAATGTTTCAATTATTTCATAATCGAATTTAGCTCTTTTGTTGTATATATTTATTGTTTTTAGCATAGGATTGCAAAGGTATGATAAAAAAGAAAAGATTTCTACTAAAGGACAATAATTAGACTCAAAAACCACTTGAAAACTATTATTTACATCCTTTAAAAGTGAAATTATAATGCTAATAGTTTACGGTAATTTTAATAATTGATGATTTATAGAATCGCCATTTATAGTCACGATGTAAAGATTGCCAAAAGTAGTGTCATTGATATCAAAGTATATTTTTTGACCGATAATTTGATTAACAAAATTTGGAATAGTATTGCTATGGCCAACAACCAATACCTTTTTTCCTAAAGTTTCTTTTTTGAATGATTCTAAGTCTATAGTTTTAGGATTATATTTTATAATACTAATCTTTTTATTTGTCGCTGTTGGGGTAGCGGTTTGAAGAGTTCTATTAAAATCAGTAGAGTAGATGGCATCTAGATTAATTTCTGAAAATATTTCATTCCAAAGTTTGGCTCTTTGAAGACCAGTTTGAGATAAATCAGGATTTTTAGAATTATCAACTTTCTCCGCATGGCGAATAAAGTAATAAGTGGTTGTAGTGTTTTGTCCAAAACTAACTTGCAAAACAAAAAAAGCAACAATCAATAAATATTTTTTCATTTGACCTAATTTAAAATTTTGTTGTTTAACGATTTTATATATTTGCAAAATGGAAAATTCAAAATCAAAAGATCCTCTTCACGGAATCACTTTACTAAGAATCTTGGAACAATTAGTGGAACATTATGGATTTGATACTTTGGGAGAATTAATTAAAATTAAATGTTTTACGGATAATCCTAGCATAAAATCTTCGTTAACTTTCCTACGAAAAACAGAGTGGGCCAGAAAGCAAGTCGAAGAATTATATATTCAATCCTTGCCTAAATTCATAAAATAGTTTCAATTTAATTGATTCGATAAGAAACCATAACGCCACCGCGGTAGGGTAACCATTCTCCGCTTTTGTTCCAATGCTTAGCGGTTTCGTAACGTTCATCAGTTCCCAGATAATATCCATGGTAGAACCCTTGCTGATTTCCTCCTCCCAAAAAGCAGTCTAATACAAACTTATCATTTATTTTAGCTTGATATCCAATTGTTGCACCTATGACATAACCAAATCCTTTTTCATATCTATCAGTATTTAAATAATTCCATTTTTGGAAATTAAAGGCAGTTGCACCTATGTGTGCTCCAACATAGAAACCATTATACTTCTCTTTAAAATGATAGCGATATTCCGGAATAAAAGTATAAAACTGTAACGGTTTACCGTCTACTGACTTCCACGGGGAGGCTAAAATGTCTAATTGAAAAGTCGATTTTTTGCCAATACTGGTTTCAATACCCACGTTTGGCACGCCTAATAAAGTCGTTAATGCATTTACTTTTACGTAAGTTTGACTTTGGGAATGGATTGAAAAGAAAAGAATTGCAATTAATAATAATTTTTTCATAATGAAGGTTTCCTAATGCTTTTCCTATAAAGCATAATACTTTTCGGCGGCAAATATAAAGATTATTCTTTCAAATAGACAATAATATGGGTTTTTGTAAAAAATAATATCGAGTGATTTATTTATGATTTAAAATAGTTATTTATTCAAAATAGAGTAAATAACAGCATCTAAAAAACGTCCTTCATAAAATTCATTTTCTTTGAAATGCGCTTCTTTTACAAAACCACATTTTTGCAAAACTTTTTCAGATCCAAAATTTTCAGGATCAATTATAGCTTCAATCGAATGCAGTTTCATCTCATTAAAACCATAAGTAACAACTTCTTTTACAGCTTCAGAAACAATCCCTTTTCCATTATATTCCGGAAGTATCATATAGCCAATCTCAGCACGAAAATGCTCGGGTTTTATTCTATAATGACCAATAATGCCTATTAGTTTTGGGTTATCTTTCAACGTAATCGCCCAATTTATCCCTTCGTTGGATTCAATTTTAGCATCAATCAATGCAATATGCTCCAGGGCATCATCATTTGTTTTCACTAATGGTCTAGGAATATATTTCATGGTTTCTGGATTAGAACGCAAAGCGAAAATTTCGTTTACATCATCCTTATTAACGCGTCTCAACAGTAATCTTTCGGTTTCTAAATTTGGAAATGGAGTAAAATTAATAGTCAGCATATTTTTTATATTATTAATTTAGAGGATTTCAATACTAAATTCTGATTTAAAAGTTTCATTGGCACCCAAAATTTGGATTCCTTCTTTCTCAAAAAGATTTCCGGAACTTTCATTAGTATCTGAATAGCCAAACCAAGGTTCGATGCAAAGAAATGGGGCATTCATTTTTGTCCAAATTCCTAAGCTAGGGAAATCTTTGAAATGAACTCGGAATTTTGGATTTGAATTTTCTAAAATGGTGACTGAATTAGATTCCAATGTTTTAAAAATTAAAGCATCATTTTCAAATAACGGATAGTTCAAAGTCACTTGTTTATTTAGTAACTCCAGCGTTTTTGTTTTATTTGAAATTAAATCATTCTCTAAAAGGTAATATTTTAAAGATTCTTCTTTTTCGAATTCAATAGCGTAATTTTCAAAATTACCTGATAAAGCAAAAGCAGGATGCGCTCCAATAGAAAACGGCATTTTTAATCTTCCTTTGTTAATGACTTTATATTCAATGGATAAACTCGTATTGTCTAGAGTATAGGTTATATGTAATTCGAATTTAAATGGATAGACTTTTAATGTTTCTTCAGATGATTTTATCGAAAAAGTGGCGCTATTCATGTTTTTATCAATCAATTCAAATTGCATATCCCTAGCAAAACCATGACGTGATAAATGATACTTTCTGCCATCAAAATCGAAGGAATTATTTTTCAATGTTCCCACAATTGGAAACAAAATAGGAGAGTGCTTACCCCAAAAATCAGGATTTCCTTCCCATAAGTACTCTTCGTTATTAGTATCTTTTAAAGAACATAATTCAGCACCGAAGCTATTTATTGTAGCGGTTAAAAAAGTATTTGTAATGACTGTTTTCAAAGCAGTTTTTGTTTTAATTTAGATTGTAAATATATTTTAAATTTTTCTAAAAGTATAAAGTGGTCAAAAAATACTATTATTTAGTAAACCCTTTCAATAAATTATTTTTTTGTTACAGTCTGCATTATTTTTCATTAATTTGTTACAATATTTAGTCAATATTTTTTTTTAATGTAACAAAAGTACACACTTTCATACTAATTGTTAATCAAACAGATAAAAAGTAAAAAATCAATCAAATTATGAAAAACAACTTCATTAAAGCGTCATTTTATTTAGCTTTATTTTGTGGAGTTTCTTCGCTTCATGCGCAGGACTCGAAAACAAGCGTCTCAAAGTACGATTATCATGATGCATTTGCACCAGGATTTTATACTAAAAATGGAACGGAAACTCGTTCGGCAAGTGGTCAACCTGGAGCAAAGTATTGGCAAAACAGGGCTGATTATCAATTAACTGCAAATTTAAATGATAAAAACAGTGAAATTACTGGTACCGAAACCTTAACTTATACTAATAACAGTCCAGATAAATTAGCTTTTCTTTGGATGAATGTTGACCAAAATCTATTTAAAAAAGATTCGCGTGGAAATGCAGTTATTCCGGTTAACGGAAGTCGTAACGGAGCGGATGGTGAAGTTTTTGACGGAGGTCACAAAATTAAATCAATCAAAGTTATTGCAACGATAGGAGGAAAAGCTGTTGAAAAAGAAGCGAAATTTACAGTTGTGGATACTCGAATGCAAATTATTTTGCCACAAGAATTAAATGGTAATGGGACTTCAATTAAAGTAAAAATTGACTTTTCTTATATTTCACCAAAATACGGTTCAGACAGAACGGGAGTTTTAGATACTAAAAATGGTAAGATTTTCACTATTGCTCAATGGTATCCTAGAATGTGTGTTTATGATGATGTAAAAGGATGGAATACTTTGCCTTACATCGGTGCAGGAGAGTTTTATTTAGAATACGGAGATTTTGATATTGCAATTACGGCACCGTCTAATCATATTGTAGTTTGTTCTGGTGACTTACAAAACCCATCAGAAGTGTATACAGCCGAACAACAAAAACGTTGGGCGCAAGCCGCTGCAAGTGACAAAACTGTAATGATTCGCACTGCAGCCGAAGTAACTAGCGCTAGTTCTCGTCCAGCAGGAAAATCGACTTTGACGTGGAAATTTAAAATTAAAAATTCTCGAGATGTTGCTTTTGCATCATCAGCTGCTTTTATTATTGATGCTGCCAAAATTAATTTGCCGAGCGGAAAAAAATCTATTGCAATTTCGGCTTATCCAGTTGAAAGTGAAGGTCAAGGCGCATGGGGCCGTTCAACCGAATATACTAAGACTTCCATTGAAAATTATTCAAAAAGATGGTTTGAATTTCCTTATCCTGCTGCCACAAATGTTGCCGGTAATGAAGGAGGAATGGAATATCCTGGAATTGTTTTTTGCGGATGGGAATCAAAAGGAGATAATTTATGGGGAGTAACTGATCACGAATTTGGTCACGGTTGGTTTCCAATGATTGTAGGCTCAAACGAACGTGTTTTTGCGTGGATGGATGAAGGTTTTAATACTTTTATAAACTCGTTAAGTTCGGTTGATTTTAATAATGGGGAATATAAGCAACCAGCTTCAGACATGCATCGTTCGGCTAATACGTTGACAAATTCTGAAATGGAGCCTGTTTTCACTGCACCTGATGCATTAAAAGAAGCAAACTTAGGTATATTGGCTTATTATAAACCAAGTGCTGGATTAATCATGTTGCGTGAACAAATTTTAGGAAAAGAGCGTTTTGATTACGCTTTTAGAACCTACACGGAACGTTGGGCTTTCAAACATCCAACTCCAGATGATTTTTTCCGTACGATGGAAAATGTTTCAGGAGAGGATTTAAACTGGTTTTGGAGAGGTTGGATTATTAACAACTGGCGTTTTGATCAAGCAGTTTCGAAAGTTAAATATATAAAAAATGATCCTGCAAAAGGAGCTATAATTACTATAGATAATTTAGAGAAAATGCCTTTTCCAGTAATCTTAGATATCAAGTCTAAATCTGGTAAAGTGACTAGAGTTAATCTTCCGGTAGAGATTTGGGAACGCAATAAAAGTTGGTCATTCAAATCAAATACAACAGAAGAAATTGACACAATAACACTTGATCCTGGTCATGTTTTTCCAGACATCAACACTGGGAATGACACGTGGACTTCTGGAAAAAGTGAATTAGAGAAAGAAATAGTTGTAGCATTAGATGCTTACTTAGGATCATTTTCAAGTAAACAAATTCCTGTAAAAGTTATTTTTTCCGATGAAAATGGTGTTTTGATTGGGAAATCCGAAGGTCAGCCAAATCTAAATCTGGTTGCTGCGGGAAACGATAAATTTGTTTTTACTCCTGCTGCACTTACTATTCAGTTTAATAAAAATAAAAGTGAATTTACATTAGAAGTAAACGGCCAAAGTTTCTTATTCACAAGAGATAAATAGTGGTTGTAGTATTTACAAAAAAACGCCAACTGAGAAGTTGGCGTTTTTTTTTATGCTTTAGATTGAAAAGTAAACAGTTAATTTTACTCAGGAATTTGTTGACTCAAACAATGTAATGTTCCAAAACCCCAAATAAAATCAGTAGCGCTAATTCCGATGATTTCTCTATCGGGAAAACATTCTGAAAGGATGTTCAACGCTTTTCTATCATTGCTGTCGTTAAAAGTAGGAACCAAAACACACTTATTCAAAATCAGGAAATTTGCATAACTGGCAGGTAGTCTCACGCCATCAAAATCCAAACGTTTTGGCATTGGTAAAGCAACAATTATAGGAGATTTACCATTTTCCAGTTTGGCATTTTGCAACCTTTTTAAGTTGTCTTGCAACGGTTTGTAATTATTATCCGTTGGATCTGTTTCTACAATAGTTACAATGGTGTCTTCATTTATAAAACGGCATAAATCATCGATATGTCCATGTGTATCATCGCCTTCAATTCCGTCTCCTAACCAAATCACATTTGTAATTCCAAGATATTCCTTGAAAACTGCTTCGTAATCTGCTTTAGTAAAATTTGGATTGCGAACCTGAATATCTGGATTCATCAAACACTCTTCCGAAGTCAGTAAAGTACCTCTTCCGTTGCTGTCAATCGCGCCACCTTCAACAATTACCGGTTTTCCTTTATACATTACTTGAGTAACAGGAATATTCAAAAATTCGCCTACTTTGGAAGGAACAAATTTGTCCAATTGAAAGTTTTTATATTTTGCCCAACCATTAAAGTTGAAATTTAATGCTTCTCTTTCGGTTCCGTTTTTTACGATAATTGGTCCCGAATCACGCATCCAACTTCTATTGGTTTTGTGTATAATAAATGAAACGTTTTCGATTTTCACTTCAGCCGATTCTAACATTCCAACGACTTTTTCTTTCTGATTTTCATCGGCAACTACTAAAAAAACTTGCTCGAAAGAAGCCACTTTTTTAATGAATTCTACAAAAGCCCATTGTATCGCTTCATATTTTCCTGGCCAATCTTTACCATTATGCGGAAAACATAATAAAATGCCTTGCTGTTTTTCCCACTCAGCAGGAAATCTTCTATTATTGGTTGTACTCATAATTAGTCGATTGCTCTTTTAGTAATATCGCCAAAAGCGTCAATTCTTCTGTCTCTAAAAAATGGCCAGTTCTGACGTACATTTTCCTGTAAATCCAAATCAACTTCTGCAATAAGGATTTCTTCTTTATCGTGTGAGGCTTGCGCCAATATTTCACCTTGCGGTCCCGCAATAAACGAAGATCCCCAAAACTGGATTCCATCGGTATCAGGTAAATATTGCTCTAAACCTATTCTATTTGCTGCTGCAACATAAACACCATTAGCAACCGCATGTCCTTTCATGACACTCATCCAAGCTCCATGCTGGTTTACTCCGTATTCATCTTTTTCTCCTGGATGCCATCCAATTGCTGTTGGGTAAAATAACACTTCAGCTCCTTTTAAAGCGGTCAGTCTTGCTGCTTCAGGATACCATTGATCCCAACAAATTAGTGTTCCTATTTTTCCTTTTTTGGTTGGAATCGTTTTGAAACCCAAATCGCCAGGCGTAAAATAAAATTTTTCATAAAAATGCGGATCATCAGGAATGTGCATTTTTCGATACAATCCGGCTTCAGATCCATCTGTATCAATTATGTATGCACTGTTGTGGTAAATTCCTGCCATTCTTTTTTCGAAAAAAGGAACAATGATTACTACGCCCAATTCTTTTGCCAAAGCGCTAAAAGCAATAAACGAAGTGCTGTATAAAGGTTCTGCTAATGCAAAATTGTCTACATCTTCGCTCTGACAGAAATAATGACTGCTGTATAATTCCGGTAACGAAATGACCTCGGCGCCTTGACTGGCAGCATCGCGTACCCAGCTCAAACACTTCTTAAGGTTGTTTTCGGCAACGTCGTTAAGGTTCAATTGAATAACTGCTATTTTATATTTTTTATTCGGCATAGTGTACTTTTTAGACTGCAAAAATAGTGAATTTTATAAAGAGTAGAAAACGGAGATAATGGAAAAGTGAGACTAATTTCTTTACGATTTTCTGATGCTCAAAAATGAAGTACAATTTGTAACGATGAACTATTACTTTATACGTTATTCCTCAGTTTATTTTAAAGTCGTTAAGAATTATTCTTATTCCTTCTGAATACTTTGTTACTTTGAAATCTGGAAATCTAGTTTTGAATTTTGAGGATTGAAAGATATTGTCAATCGCATAACGTGGGAGTAATTCCTGTGTTTCTTTAAGGTTTTTGTTAAAGAAAGAACCTATTTTCAGTACGAGCCAGGGCAATACTTTGTATTTTATTTCTCTACCCAATTGATGCCCGATTTCTGCAATAAATTGCTTGTAGGTTAATCGGTTATCGTCACAAGGTAAGTGCCAAGTTTGCCCAAAAGTATCAGCTGTATTGCCAATTAATGCCATGGCTTTGCTAGCGTCAGGGGTAAAGATAAGTGTACGTAAGACATTGTCTTTTAAAAATACTTTAGTTTCTTTTCCGTTTTTAAGATTTTCGAAAATAAGACTATTGGTAAGTCCTTTGGTTTTACCGGGACCATAAAACTCGGGTGCTCTGCAAATCACGGCTTCATTTTCTTTGTTGGCAATGGCTTTTAACAGTAATTCAGCAGCCAGTTTTTTTCCTCTTCCTTTTTTCCCCTCAGAAGTTAAAGGAGTTTCTTCGGTTTGAATTTCGCTGTCTTGAGGATAGGCGCAGGTATTGTCGAAATACACGAGTTTGCAGTTGTTCTTTTTACAGGCGGCGATTGCATTTTTCATTACAATTACCCAATCCCTAAGCCATATTTCAGAATCATACGGAAGTCCCACTGTCAAATAGGCAATCTCTGTGTTTTCAAGTGCTGTTACAACACTTTCAAGATTGAGTAAGTCTGCTTTAAAAAGATGATCGTTTGGATGGACTTTTTGGGGATTGCGTCCCACTAATTTAATTTGGTCTGTATAATTATTTCGCAATTCGCGAGCTAATTCTTCTCCTATGATTCCGTTTGCTCCTAATATCGTTTGCATCTTAACTATTTTTCTTGTTCGAAAATGGGTTGGAGTGCTAAGGTAAGAATAATTTTTACGGGATATTCGCTATATGGAGCAGCTATAGCCATGACAAATGAAGATATAAGTTTAAAAAATGAGCTTTGAATTAAAAATAGCAGCAAAAGTGACTATTTTTGTTAGATAGAATAAACTAAATACATGATTATGAAAACTATTTTTAAAGCTACTTTAATTCTTAGTACAGTGATTTTTAGCTTCACTTCGACGTTGGCGCAGTCAAAAGATAAAAAAGCCAATGCCATCGTGAAAGATATGCTAACAGCGATGGGCGGAATGAAAAATTATAATGCTATCCATTTTATTCAATGGGAATTTGTGAACAGAAAACTCTTTTGGGATAAATGGACAGGAAATGTTCGCATAGAGAATCCAACAGAAAATCAAGTAATTTTAGTAAATATCAATACTTTAAAAGGTAAGGCATATCAAAATGGAGTATTAATTAAAGATCAGACTAAAGCCAATGGTCTGCTTAAAGAAGCGAAGAACTGGTGGATAAATGATTCGTATTGGTTAGTGATGCCATGGAAATTACAAGATCCTGGAGTGCATCTTATTTATGTTAAAACGGATAAATTACCAAATGGAAAAACGGCGGATATTTTGCAACTCACTTTTAGTGCTGTTGGTGTAACTCCCGAAAATAAATACTGGCTGTATGTTGATAAAAAAGACCATTTAATAAAGCAATGGGCGCATTATAAAAATTATAAAGATGCCAAGCCAAAGTTCTTAAAGCCATGGAATAACTATCAAAAAGTGGGTAACATCTTGCTTTCTTTTGACAGACCGAATGAAGAAGTTGGACCCAAAAATGTAAAAGTTAAAACTAATTTTAATTCCGCTATTTTCACGAAACTATAAAAGTTAGTAATTTGTTATAAATTTTTTTATCTATCGGTAAGAAGTAAACCTTTTTCTAGGTTTCGCTCAAACGTATCAAACTTTAATCGAAAAAATAGCAATAGCAAAATTCGCTATGTAGGTTTTACTTTAGTGGTATTTGTAATTCGTGTGTTCGGCTACCATCTTTTGCGCTCTCTTCAAACAGAATAAGAGTTAAAGTTGAATACTCCTCTTTTTTCTCAATATCGATTGTAAAATCAAATTTACCCCATTCTGGTGCGCCAGCATCGGTCATTGTAAATCCGTTTTTCAATTCGTTATATCCATCCTCAATCACCCAACTAACGTTTGCTTCCCAAACTTGGGCTTGTCCTTGTATATGGAATTTAGTTCCATCTATTTTTTCTACCGTTACTTGGCGAAAATGTTCATTTGAAAAGACTGTCGCTATTTGTTTTTGTGGTTCGATGGGCTTTGTTATTTCAATTGTATCGCTGGAAACCGAGTTTTCATTGCTTTCCGTTTCGTCTTTATTTTGTTTGTTGCATGCTAACAATAACAAGCTAAATAACAACATTGTTAATTTTATTTTCATTGTTTTACTAGTTTGAGATTTTTTTCCTAAAAGGTTTTAGATAGTATAGCATTCTTGAACTATCGCAAGGACTAAAATATAAAATTACTTGGAATTAGCCGCAGATATCCGATCATACTTATTGTTATAGCTAGTTTTTCTTATTTTAATCCAATCAATTTAACCTACCACCAAACAATAAAAAATTCTAAATAGGAATTTTTGTCTTTTTGCCAACATAATGGTGCTTGTTTTTCATTAATAGCATTGGTAATGTGCTTTTCTATACCATTAAAGTGGTTCCAAATTTCGTTTTCAGCTGGATCCATTCCCCATTCCTTTTTTGGAGGTAGATAATAAGTTTTTGATGGATTATCAAGGCTTATAAAAGTTTCCATGTTTATATAGTAGCCTTTTATGGCTTTTTCATAAATAGGGCTAAAATTGGCTTTATAATCGTAAGGAACGAACAAGGAAACTAATAAACACAGCGCTTGAGAAACATCGTCAACTACAATAGTATCAAACATTGATTTAGCACAATTATGGTATAATAAAGGAAATTGTTTTGTTTTTAATTTTTCTAATTTCTCTTTCAATGAATCATTCCTATTTGGACCAATCCAATTATTTATTGGTTCCGAAGAAATGCTTGGGTCAAACAGATAAAACTTATAAGCTAACTCCAGATGGATTAACTGCTTTGTATTTTCATTTTGAATAATAAAATCAATTTCGCCAATGGTTTTTTTATCTTCAATTATTTGAACATTTTCATAAAGTAGTTTGTAGTTGGTAGACGCTTTAATCAATTCAGAAACAATTTTTTCTACCAAATGTCCCAATCTTACATTAGTTGGCAGTTGAAATTCCAGATCAGTTGTTAGGTTTAATGCCGATAAATCAAAAGTTTGTAAACCAGTAAAAGAAAAGTCTAGACAATTCGCTTTTATTATTGATGCAATCCTTGTCTTCGTTTTCATTCTATCGTTGGTGTTAATGTAGTTTGTTTCGCAAAGAAAGCCCTATAATCGCAAGAAGTTCAAAATTTTTTAAAACAGATACCTTTTTGTTTTTTATATAATTTTAAAAATATAAAAAATAGAAGAGAATATACCATTTTTTTAACGCTTACGCTAGCAGTCTGAACTAAATTTCAGTTTAGTTTTCGAAACTTTATCCTCCCAAATAGTACAGACAAAGCTACATGTTTATTAGACATTTGCAAAGCGAGAATAATTATTCTTCCTGAAAGGACAGCTTTTGCAAATGCCTTATATTTCTGCCCGAATTGAATTTAAGTCCTGTTCGCTATTGCTTTTAAAATTCAACTTTACTTTAAAAACAATTTCATCGCCAGTAAATATTCATCAGGTTTTTCGATATAAACATCATGTCCTGACTTTTCTATTATTTTTAATTGACTGTTTTTAAAAATAGCTCTATATTCATTCGTATTGCCCCAAGGAATATTATCGTATTGACCTTTTATTATTAAAACGGGAATAATACTGTTCTTAAGTTTTGGTCTTGGATCTGTAAGCTTGCTATAACTTGTTGGTGTTTTAATATTGCAGTAACCGCCACCGCCACCTTCTTCGGGCAATATTTTGGAAGGATCATAAACAAGTCCTTTGGTAAAACCCATTGCCATTTTATTTAAATAGCTATCCGCCTCTTCATCACTCGCTATTTTCTTTCCAAAAAACGCCCAAAAACGAATTGCTATATACCGTGGCTTTAATACAAAGCCAATTACATCACTGTTAACTTCCATTGGGTCTTTGAGCTGTAAACTATCAGGTGCTTTAATTTTTTCAACCGAATCATTAACTGGTTTTACTGCACCTGGGCATGTAAGTATTATCTTATCCACTTTTTTGAGGTTATCAGCTGCGTATAATGTTGCCAAAGCACCGCCCCAAGATTGCCCTACTAAAATTATTTTTTTAGCTTTTATAATCTCGACGATTGCTTCAAGATCTTTTTGATGACGCGGCGCAGTATAATCATTTACATTTTCGAGCCTAGCAGACAGCCCACAACCAATTTGGTCATATAAATAAACATCAAATCCATCTTCAGAAAGTTTACCAAGAACTTCAATCACTTTCGAATGTACATATCCACCTGGGCCTCCATGTAGGTAAATAACAGGGTATGGTTTTTTAATTCCTTTCCCTTCAATAAAAGTATAGGCTATCTTGGAACCTGTTTTTAGATTCCAATATTGAGTTGATTGTCTTGGTTTTATCGTTGGGCTGTCTTGCATTGATGGCATACAAGCCTTAAAAAAGAATAGAACAAGAAGTATTAAAAATGCCCATTTAAGCACTCTGAAAATCTTTCGTTTCATTATTTAAATTTTATAGTTATCGTCATAAGACGATTTGGATTATATAAAGTTACCTTTATAGTGAAGTTTTTTTTAATAACAGTGAATTAGTAAATATTATTTCTTGATAAACACTTTCAGTAAAAGACGTGTTTATATTCCATTCTTTTCCGTATTTGATAATAGTACCAGCGAACAATTCTAATTCATTATCTTCTTTTCCTGAATTTAAATCAAGTTGTAATGAAGTAGGTGTTTTTGGAGGAAATGTAGCTGCTTTTTCAAATGTCTTTTGGATAATGTTGTCTTGTAGATAAATTCCTTTTCGATCTGCAATTGATTTTATTTCGTCCATTATTTTCGTCGCCTCTTCTTTTTGTAATTCAATGGTGCAAACGGCTCCTATAGAGGAATTGTATTTTGCAGTTATTAAACCAAAACTTGCTATGAAAATAAATTTAGTCCAAATATCAACTAAAGAATTGTCTTTAAACTCAAAATCTATTTTACTGCTGTCTATTAAATTGATAACCCAATCTATATCTTCAGAAGCATGTTCTGGGTCTTTGCCTAAGATTAATTTTCCTGCTTTTCCTTTATGTTCAATAATGCCCTTTTCACTTATATGAGAAGCAACATAAAGACAGGAGGGTAAAATAATATTATTAGGTATGATTTCACGAATTCGATCATAAATATCAGCTCCATTCATCATTGGTATTAGGATGGTATTTTTTGTAATTACTTCGGATAGTTGCGTACAAACATTCGTTAAATCATATTCTTTAACACAAATAAATACCAAATCAGGCTTAGAAATGTCAAATACTGTTTGATGAATCGCATCCGGTTTTGTTGTACTTATTGAATGTTCCGGAGAAAGTAACGTTAGTCCATTTTCTTTTACAGTATCGTAGGTTGTACCTCTTGCTACGAAAGAAATTGTATGTTGTTTATTTTTTTCGTTTGCTTGATTTATCTTAAAGCCAAAATAACCGCCAACACCCCCAAGACCTATGATAACAATGTGTTTTTTATTCATCTTTTTTTTTACAAAGGTGAAAATTCACGAATACATAAGCACTTGATAAATGGCAAGAAATTATAGTTTACTGATTTCTTTTCTAATTCTGCTTAATGTACTGTCTGTAATTCCTAAATAAGAAGCTATAATTTTAAGAGGAACATGTTGAAAAATAAGTGGCTGTAGTTTTAAAAGGTTTAAATACCTTGTTTCTGCTTTTTGACTTGCCATTTCAATTACTCGGTCGTTTAGTTTATAGTAATTGATAACAAATAAAAGCCGGCTAAACTCCCTGAATTCCGCGATGTTATGAAAGTTTTTTTGTACATTTTCTAAGGAAGTTTCCCATAGTATGCAGTCAGTCAAGGTTTGATAGATTTCTTTTGTAGGTTGTTTTTTAAAGAAGGATAAAAAGTCATTTACAAAACAAGGCGCTGAATAGATGTTAGTTGTAACTTCATTATTATCTTCATCCAGAATATAGGAGCGCATATATCCTTTCTCTAAAAAATATGTTTTTGTGCTGATCGTGTCTTGATCCAGCAGTGTAGTATTCTTATCTAATGCAAAATCACAGAACGTTTCCGTAATTTTTTCCACGATTTCTTTTTGGATTGGAAACAAAGAATGGAAATAATTGTTAAGTATCGATTTGTCCATTAATTTGGTTTTTCAATTTCATGTATAACGTCAGCGTGTGTAAAACGCGCCATAGAACTTAATTTGGAGCAAATATAGTTGATTTGTTGTGCCAAAAAGGAATTGCTTTAAAAACCGACCTCCGGTTCCGTTCAAACGCGGGTTAATTACTTCGTCTGTTTTCTATCGCTCGGGTGTTGGCTTTGCGAGCGCAACGAATACTTAGTTGTTAGCAGCCGCTTTTATTAATTTTTTTAATTCTTTGAAAGCGTCAATTTGTTTCTCTCTAGAATGTACTTGCATTGTGTACCCGCATTGCAAATGCTACGATTTTGTTTTTAAAGAAAGGAGGTACTCGTTGCAAACGAGCACCAGATGGGAATTTTATCAGTCAGATTTTGTCTGTTTTTAGTAATTTTCTCGATATCTCAATTCCACTTTTCTATTTTTTGTGGTTTTTTATTTGCAATCAATAACTGTTTCCCAGCTAAAATAAGAATAAATAAATACAAGGCGATGAAAATAATCCGTTGCGATATACCTGGTGTGTTTTCTGAAACAAAACTCATCGCTACTATCATTATAAAAGGTATTAAGAAAGTAGAAATTGCCGTATTTTTCCAAATGTTATTCTTTTTGAGTTGCCACCATAAAGTCAAAGCACATAGTAGCCAAAAAACAGCTCCTCCAACTGCTCCAACCGAGTGAATAATTGTACTAATCGATTTTTTATTTTCCATATTGGCTGGAGATAATCCTGCAAGAGTTAGAAACAATCCAGATAAAATTAATAAATAAAACGGGTATGATTTTATAGAATATGAACGAAATTCCTTCATAAGGTTAAAACTGAAAATTGCTATGAGAATTCCTGGTATAATGAATCCCAGTATGTTAAATATCCATTTGTTTTCAGCATCAGTTGATCCTAGTTCACTTACAGCTTTATGAAAGTGATTGTAACCATCAGTTCTTAGTCCTGCCATTATGATAATAGTTGATACCCCAACCACAACAGCAGTAATTCCAATTAATCCATTAGTCTTATTATTCATTCTTTGTTTTTTCTTCAAAGATATGAGCTTATAAAAAAACATTTTTTGATCTATGTCAAAAAAAGACTATTTTGGCACGTATTCGGCTCAATGTTTCTTGTGTAATTCCTAAATATGAGGATAGCATCCCAAGTGGTACTCTTGACAATATGTTTTTAGACGTGTTGCAAAAGAATTGATACTTCTCTGTGGCTGTATGAAATTGCATCGAAATTATTCTTTCTGACTTTTGAATAAAGTATTTGGAGATTAAAATTCTACCAAATCGCTCCATTTCGGGAAATTCCTTAAAACACTTTTCAAGTTGTAAAACATTAATGGCAATTAGTTCTGCCTTTTCTAATGTTTCTATGTAGCAGTTGTCGGGAACATTTTTCATAAAACTATAAATAGAAGTAATCCATTCTCCTTCAGCTGAAAAATTGTCGGTTATTTCCTTTTCGTCTTTTTTATAGAAAACTCGTAATAGACCTGATTTTATGAAATAAGTATTTTCACAAATTCTGTTTGGTCTATGCAAAAACTTTCCTTTTTCAATGATTTTTGTACTAGAAATTTCTTCCAGTCGTTTTGTTAATTCTTTTGAAACAGGAATGAAGCTTTTGATATGATCTACTAATATTTCTATCATTTACGAATTAGGTTTTTCAATTGCATGTCTAACGTCAGCGTGTATAAAAAGCTCCTTAGAACTTAATTTGGAGCAAATATAGTTGATTTGTAGTGCCAAAAAGGAATTGCTTTAAAAACCGACCTCCGGTTCCGTTCAAACGCGGGTTAATTACTTCGTCTGTTCGCTATCGCTCGGGTGTTGGCTTTGCGAGCGCAACGAATACTTAGTTGTTAGCAGACGCTTTTATTAATTTTTTTAATTCTTTGAAAGCGTCAATTTGTTTCTCTCTAGAATGTACTTGCATTGTGTACCCGCATTGCAAATGCTACGATTTCGTTTTTAAAGAAAGGAGGTACTCGTTGCAAACGAGCACCAGAGTGGGGCAACGAATCATTAGTTGTTAACTGCAGTATTAATATCGATTATACCAATCACTTACAAAGCAACAAAGTGAAAGGGCTTTAAGACTATTTATTTCTGTTCCGTAATTTTTGTCTTCTCCATGCATTACCGCATGTCTATTTAATTTGCTAAAGTATTTTGACTTTTTAACTTTAATAGAAGGAACATTTAATGGACAATCATCTTTTAAAAGACTCACGAAATCTGGATTTCTTTTTTTGTCTAAGTGCTTATCAAGATTTTGTCGATTATGAAAGATTTTGCCATCAATCATTCCGTCTCCTTGCGACAAGAAAAGAATTGTTGACGAATAATACATTTTGTTTTTGTGAGCCAGAAAAGCTTCTTTAAAAATGTTTTCCCTCTCTGAGTGTTTTGAAATTAATTTTGCCTCAATACTCTTGATGTTTTTTTTATAAAATTCAATCAGTGATTTTTCAGCAGTTTCTATTTCGTCGTTTTTAATTAGTTTAATCGTTTCAGACAATTTTCTCATTTCAATATCACTTGAAATATACCATCCATAGTTCAATAATATTTCAGTGTTTTCAGTCATCGAAGGATTTGATATGTCTAAAGCTTTAGACAAAATCGCCGAGATTCCTCCAATCTTTTCAATTTCCTCTGCTATTTTGTTTAAGTTGTTCAAAGCTAAATTCATATTTTTAGTTTCGTAGTGTTTTTTCAATATTGCAGTTAACGTCCATGCCGCTTGGCGATGTGGCGGATTAAGGAAGCCTAATCTTTCGGTTAATGACTAATTTTCCAAGTACAAAACTATCTTCAAATTAAGCCAAATCCCGCCATATTGCCAAACGACGGTTAGCCGTTGTTTTTATTTTTTAATTCTGTTTTCGGTTATGTTTTGGCTTTTCAAAGTAATAATTGGCTTAAATAATACTTTTTCACAAGCGTAACAATTTTCAATTCTGTATTGTTCAAACTTACCAAACTTTGTTTTATAAAATTCATGTCCGCTTTTCTCAATTTCGAATTCCGCATAACAATAGCCAATTGGCAGATCTAATGGAGTATGAAACCAATCTATTCTTGATTTTTCATAAAACTTGAAGTTTCCATTTTTGTCGGTTTTAACACTTTCAGTTCTTAAATCTCTTGATTCATTCGAGCCAATTTTTTCATTTATGAAATATTCTTTTTCAATTCTGTAAACTGTTGCGTTGAAAACAGGCATATTGTTTTCGTCAATTACCTTTCCTTCAATATTTGCCTCAAAAATTACTTTCTGAGGATGAATGAAAATTCCAATTAATAAAATTAGAAAAAACATTAAAATAATTTTGGTTGATTTTTTCATTTTTCGTTTCGTTCAGGTAAAATAACGGCTAACTCGTACATAACATCAAATGTATACATCTTTTTTGGTGTTTTTTCTAAATTTGAAATTTTTTTCTTGTTAAATAATTCTTGTTGGTGTTGAGATGTAATATACCCTCTCATTAGCCCTGATCGAGGCGGCATCCTCGCAGTGTAACGGAGAGATATAGCCGAGAGCAGGAGGGATGGTTGTTCTGGAAATAATTATTTCTGCTCCTAAAAATCTCCATAAAAAAACACCAGCCTCTCGACCAGTGTTTCTTTACTATTTTTAAATATGGAAGAGCTAAAGTGCACTCATTATGCATGGCTTACTTTTTGCCAATTATCTTCTTGAACAATTTTACAATTCCCAAAACAAGTAAACCAAATGCGAGGCCAACTAAAAATTCTGTTACAATGGCGGGTAATTGGGGCAATACATCATGTAAAAAATCAATGTTATGTACAAATATGCCTCCTGCTACTAAGATCAAGGCGATTGTACCTATAACGGATAAACTTTTGATGACTTTGGGCAGTGCTTGTACCAGAATATTACCTAGACTTTTTGTAAAACTTCTTTCTTTTGAGCTGATTTTCATTAGTTTTAACCCTACTTCATCCATTCGGACAATTAAGGCTACAATTCCATAAACACCCACGGTTGCTACTATTGCAATGATGGAAACAACAAGAATTTGGGATAAAATTGGTTTTCCAATAACGGTGCCCAGTGCAATAATTACAATCTCTACTGATAGAATAAAATCAGTTACTATTGCTGATTTTATTTTTTCTTTTTCGAAAGACAAAATTTCTTCTTTGGTCATTGGTTCCAAAGATTTTTCATGCTTTGCATGCTCATGAGGAAAGAAGTATTCGAATATTTTTTCGGCGCCTTCGTAGGCTAAATAAAGTCCACCAAGTACTAAGATTATTATAATAGCCACGGGTAAGAAAGCACTCAACAGAAAGGCTATAGGTAAAATGATTAGTTTATTAATGAAAGAACCTTTTGCAATCGCCCATAAGACGGGAAGTTCTCTGGAGGAGATAAATCCGGAAGCTTTCTCTGCATTTACGGCTAAATCGTCGCCCAAAATACCAGCCGTTTTTTTGGCTGCAATTTTACTCATTACCGCAACATCATCCATGATTGCTGCGATATCATCTAATAATGCGAAAAAACCTGATGCCATTTTGATTGTTTTATAAACTGAATTGATTTTGGTTTTGCTTTGCCAAAATTTAATCGGTACGTTATGATTTTTTATTAGTGCGAATTTAAAACTTTTTTATTTATAATTTAATTTTAGAAATCCGAAATTTCTAATCTAGCACCATCGGTAGTAAGTATCCAGCGCTGTCATTGTGCAGAATGAAGCAATCAGGTTGGATACCGCGGACAGCGAGACAACTCGAGATGCAAATTTAGTATAGTTCTGCTCTAAAAAATCAGCATAAAAAAACACCAGCCTTTCGACTGATGTTTTGTGATACTTGTCAATACATTTTTTGCTTCATTTCATTACAGAAGTTCTCAAATCGTAGGGACAAACTGCTTATTCTACTAGTTCCGTTTGGTTTCTGAAAACCAACTTTCCATCAAAAGCATCCAACAGAATAATGCTGTCTGATGTTATATTTCCAGCAAGGATTTCCTTAGATAACTGGTTCAAGACATCTCTTTGAATCACACGTTTTACCGGTCTGGCTCCAAATTGCGGATCATATCCTTTTTCAGATAAATAGGCGATAGCTTCAGGAGTTGCGTCCATCGTGATGCCTTGAAGCGCTAGCATTTTGGTCACACTTTTTAGTTGTAAACCTACGATTTTGGTAATGTTCTCATTGGTAAGTGGCGTAAACATTACAATTTCGTCAATACGGTTGATGAATTCCGGACGAACGGTTTGTTTCAATAAACCTAAAACTTCTACTTTGGCCGCTTCTGTTGCTGCTTCCACACTTCCTTTTAAATTTTCAAATTTCTCTTGAATAATCTGGCTTCCCATATTTGAAGTCATGATGATAATAGTGTTTTTGAAATCGGCAAGACGGCCTTTGTTGTCCGTCAATCGTCCTTCATCTAATACTTGCAACAATATATTAAAGGTATCGGGATGCGCTTTTTCGATCTCATCAAGCAAAATTACTGAATACGGTTTTCTACGAACGGCTTCAGTCAATTGTCCGCCTTCGTCATAACCTACATATCCCGGAGGCGCACCAACTAAACGGCTCACACTATGACGCTCCTGATATTCACTCATATCGATTCTTGTCATGGCGTTTTCATCGTCAAATAAATATTCGGCCAAGGCTTTTGCCAATTCGGTTTTTCCAACTCCTGTAGTTCCCAGAAAAAGAAAGGTTCCCACGGGTTTTTTCATGTCCTGTAATCCTGCTCGACTTCTTCTTACGGCATCACTTACGGCTTCGATCGCTTCTTCCTGACCTACTACGCGCTGGTGCAATTCGGCTTCCAGATGCAATAGTTTTTCGCGTTCTCCTTGTAGCATTTTCATCACTGGAATCCCAGTCCATTTGGCTACTACTTCGGCAATGTCTTCTCGGGTCACTTCTTCTTTAATAAGCGAACTTCCTCCAGCTTGGTTTTCGATTAGTGCTGCATGCAAAACCTCCAGACGCTCTTGCGCTTCTTTGATTTTCCCATAACGAATTTCAGCTACTTTTCCATAATCACCATCACGTTCGGCGCGTTCGGCTTCATATTTAAAATCTTCAATTTCTGTTTTTATCGATTGAATGTCATCTACAACATCTTTCTCTGATTTCCATTTGGCAAAAATTTCATTTCGCTCTTCTTTAAGATTGGCTAAATCAAGACCTAAAATTTTGAGTTTACTTTCGTCTTTCTCTCTCTTTATTGCTTCAATTTCAATTTCGAGTTGCATTACTTTTCGATCCAAAACATCCAATTCTTCCGGTTTTGAGTTGATTTCCATGCGTATTTTTGAAGCGGCTTCGTCCATTAAATCAATGGCTTTGTCCGGAAGAAAACGGTTGGTAATATAACGTTGTGATAATTCGACGGCAGCAATAATAGCTTCATCTTTTATCTGTACTTTATGGTGTGTTTCATATTTTTCTTTGATACCACGCAGGATTGAAATCGCACTTTCGGTATCTGGTTCTTCGATAATTATTTTTTGGAAACGTCTTTCGAGCGCTTTATCTTTTTCAAAATATTTTTGGTATTCGTCCAATGTGGTTGCGCCAATAGCACGCAGTTCTCCACGAGCCAAGGCTGGTTTCAGAATATTAGCCGCATCCATTGCGCCTTCGCCACCACCAGCGCCTACGAGCGTGTGAATCTCATCAATGAATAAAACAATGTCACCTTCAGCGGCAGTTACTTCCTTCACCACTGATTTTAGTCGTTCTTCAAATTCTCCTTTGTATTTCGCTCCCGCAATTAAGGCTCCCATATCCAATGAAAATACAATTTTATCTTTTAGGTTGTCAGGAACATCGCCATCTACAATTCGATGCGCTAAACCTTCGGCGATGGCGGTTTTACCAACACCGGGTTCACCAACTAACATTGGATTATTTTTGGTTCTACGGGTTAAAATCTGCAGCACACGTCTAATTTCTTCGTCACGACCAATAACTGGGTCAAGTTTTCCATTACGGGCTAATTCGTTTAGATTTTTGGCGTATTTATTTAAAGCATTATACGTTTCTTCCGCAGAGGCCGATGTCACTCTTTCCCCTTTTCGCAATTCTTCGATCGCAGCTTTTAATCCTTTTCCGGTAACACCTTGGTCTTTCAATATTTGGGCAACCTTAGTTTTAGAATCGAAAATCGCCAAAATCAAATGCTCAATGGAAACGAATTCATCATTCATTTTTTTGGCTATAATTTCCGCTTCATTAAGAGTAGTATTGGCAGTTCTGGACAGCATGATTTCTCCACCGGAAACTTTGGGAAAGCTCTGAATAGTGCTATCTAATATTTGAAGAAATAGTGGAACATTTACATTGAGTTTTTTCAAAATAAAAGGGGCCACATTTTCATCCACTTCAAAAATTGCCTTGAAAATATGTTCGTTTTCAATCTGTTGCTGCCCTAAGGTTTGCGCAAGTTGCTGAGAAAGCTGAATAGCTTCCTGAGATTTGATTGTAAATTTATTTATGTTCATGATTTTATATTGTTTGTGTTATTTAGCTAACTTTGCGATTCATTAATCAAGATATATTCCATTACAATAGTACAGACAAAATGACTGATTTTATATGATTTTTATCATATAAAAAAGTCAAATTGACTTAAAACAAGACAATTATGAGTTTTTTAAAAAATATTTTTAGTGGTTCAGAAAACCAAAATGATTCTTCAAATAAAATCAATTGGAATCCCTTAACAGATTTGGGACAATTGAACGATATTATTGCACTTTCAAATGAAAAACCAGTGGCTATTTTTAAACACAGTACGCGTTGTAGTGTGAGCAGAATGGCGTTGAAGCAATTTGAAAATGAATTCGATTTGTCAGATAAAGTTACGCCTTATTTTCTAGATTTAATAGCGTATCGCGATATTTCCAATGAAATTGCGAGTCGTTTTGGAGTAACACATCAATCTCCACAATTGCTTTTGATTAAAGGCGGAAAATCAGTTTATAATGTTTCTCACAGCGATATTGACGCGGAAGCACTGAAAGGGAAGTTGTAATTTATTTTACTAAAAAAAATTACCGCAAATTCGCAAATTTTGATTCAATCATTAATTTGCGAATTTGCGGTTTATTATTTTTTGCTGAAGTGGTTAAAAAGAGAAATCGTTTTTAAAATGCGTTTTTCATCTTCTCCTTTATTTCATCCAAACAAAGGTTATTTATACTACCTTCATGCGTATGTTTGGTTTCTTTTGGAGATTGAAATGTACCATTTTCTAATTGTTCTGCTACGGCTTTGTACGCATCTCTAAAAGGCATTCCTGCAACCACCATTTCATTTAAAGTGTCAACAGTAAACAAATAATTGTATTTTGGATCTGCAAGAATATTGTCTTTTACTTTAATATCTTTAATGGCAAAAATCGCAATATCCAAGCACGCTTTTAAGTTTTGAATCGCAGGAAACAATCCTTCTTTTAATAATTGTAAATCTCTGTGATAGCCACTTGGAAGATTGTTAGTTATCAAAGTAATTTCGTAAGGCAAGGCTTGGATCTTGTTGCATTTTCCACGAATCAATTCAAATACATCCGGGTTTTTCTTGTGTGGCATAATGCTCGAACCTGTTGTAAGATGCGCCGGTAAGCTGATAAAATCAAAATTCTGACTCATATACAAACAAACGTCCATAGAGAATTTAGCAAGAGTAGCTGCCACGCTACTCATAGCAAAAGCAACCGTTTTTTCTGATTTTCCACGGCTCATTTGAGCAGCAACGGAGTTGAATTTTAAGGTTTCGAATCCCAGCTCTTTTGTTGTGAAAGTTCTGTTGATAGGAAATGAACTTCCGTAACCGGCCGCAGAACCCAATGGATTTTGATCTACGATTTTTAAAGCAGCATTAAGCATCGTAATATCATCGATTAAGGTTTCGGCATAAGCGGAGAACCACATCCCGAAAGAAGACGGCATCGCGATTTGAAGATGCGTGTAACCCGGTAATAAAACATTTTGATGTTTTTCTGCGGATTCCATTAACAAATCAAAAAGCACTTTTACTTGTTCTTTCAGGTCTGTAACGACATCTTTCAAATATAAATTAACGTCTACTAAAACCTGGTCGTTACGAGAACGCGCCGTATGGATTTTTTTACCGGCATCACCTAATTTTATGGTCAATAAATATTCAATTTTAGAATGTACGTCTTCAAAACTATCCTCGATTACGAAATTACCTTTTTCGACATCAGTTATGATTTCTTCTAAAGCCAAAACAAGAGAAGTAGTTTCTGAATCGGTCAAAAGTCCGATTTGGCCTAGCATTTTAGCATGTGCAATAGAACCTAATGCATCATATTTGGCTAGAACTAAATCCAGTTCTCTGTCGTTTCCAACGGTAAAATGTTCGATTTGCTTATCGGTTGGTATTCCTTTTTCCCAAAGTTTCATATATGGATAATTAGATTTTTAGACTTTTTAGATTTTTAGCCCCGATAGCAGTGGAAATCCTTTTATTTTTTTCTTTAAAAAATAAAAGATTGCAACGTATAGCGGGATTAGCTCCTGAAAATAATCAGGATAAATCCAAATTATTTTATTGTTTGAAAAAATCAGTTAGTATTTTGATATACAATTCAATTCCTTCTTCTATTTCGTTTATAAATATAAATTCGTCTGCCGAGTGCGACCGCAGGGTTTCGCCAGGTCCTAATTTTAAGGATTGACAGCTTAAAACCGATTGATCAGAAAGGGTAGGTGAGCCGTAAGTGGTTCTTCCGAGTGCGATTCCTGCCTGCACTAAACCATGATTAACTGGAATTGAGGAAGCGTTTAAGTGCATAGATCTAGGAGTAACAAATACTTCCCGCGTTTCTTTTTTTACTCCCCCTTCGCGGGTTGGGGGGCTTACGGTGTCTAAAATTTCCTGATTGCTATAACAATCATTCACTCTGATATCCACAACCAAGTGACATTCCGCAGGAACTACGTTGTGTTGTTTTCCTGCGCTTATTTGTGTTACCGTCATTTTCACGGGCCCTAAAACCTCCGATATTTTTTCGAATTGATAGCTATTAAACCATTCAATAACGGGTATTGCATTGTAAATAGGATTGTCAGGATTATTGTGCGCGGCGTGACTCGCGGTACCTTTTACAATAACATCAAGTACCAATAAACCTTTTTCGGCTATGGCCAATTGCATCAAAGTAGGTTCGCCAACAATGGCACATTCCAGTTCCGGTAAATGTTTCAAGACGCTGTTTAATCCTTTTTTACCACTGCTTTCTTCCTCTGCGGATGCTACCATAACAATATTGTAAGGTAGATTTTCATTCGAATAAAAATGAACAAAAGTCGCTAAAAGCGAAACCAAACAACCTCCTGCATCATTGCTTCCCAAGCCAAATAGCTTTCCGTCTTCAACAATCACCTTGAAAGGATCTTTAGTATATCCTTGATTAGGTTTGACGGTATCGTGATGGGAATTCAGTAAAAGCGTAGGTTTGGTTGTGTCAAAATGTTTATTAAAAGCCCAAACATTGTTATTTTCTCTTTCGAAAGGAATATTATTTTGGGTAAACCAATTTTCGATTAAAAGCGCTGTTTGGTCTTCTTCACTTGAAAAGGAAGGGGTTTCAATCAGTGATTTTAATAGCGCAATGGCTTCTTGTGTTAGGGTTTGTATGTTTTTCATTTATTTTTTACAAAATCATAAAGTTTATTTTAAACCATTAAGGAATTAAGAAAATTAAGTTTTTTATTTCTTAATTAAACCTTAATTCCTTAATGGTTCAATTTTTTACAGTTGAATAGTGGTGCAAACTGAATTTTCATTTTGCAGCATCCTGTGATGACCAATTTTTATTTTTTGAACTCCTTTGGACAAACTATTGAAACAGTTGTCTAATTTAGGAATCATGCCGGAATGTATCGCTTTTTCGGCTTTTAATTTGGAATATAATTCTTGATTGATGTTTTCAATTATGGAAGAATCATCTTCGGCATCATATAAAACGCCCGGTTTTTCGAAACAATAATTCAAAGTGACATCAAATACTTCGGATAAGGCAATCGCCAATTCACTGGCAATGGTGTCTGCATTTGAGTTTAATAATTGTCCTTTTCCATCGTGCGTAATCGCACAAAATACAGGAACAATCCCATTTGTAAGCAACGTTTCCAATAGTTCGGTATTGACTTTTTTGACATCTCCTACAAAACCGTAGTTAATCGTGGGATGGTTTCTTTTATCCGATTGAATTAAGTTTCCATCTGCACCCGAAAATCCCAAGGCATTGGTGGAATTTGCTTGTAATTGGGCAACAATGTTTTTGTTGATTTGACCTGCATAAATCATCACGACTACATCAAGCATTGCAGCATCGGTAATGCGTCGTCCGTCAATCATTTGAGGAACTAATCCAATACTTTCGGCCATTTTTGTAGCGGATTTTCCGCCACCATGAACGAGTATTTTGTACCCTTCAATCGCAGAAAAATCAGATAAAAATTGCGATAATTCCGCTGGATTATCAATGATGTTTCCACCAATTTTTATAATAGTTAATGGTTTCTTATTTTCCATTTTCTAATATTTTTTTCAACACTAATTGGGCTGCATACGTTCTGTTATTGGCTTGTTCAATCACAATCGAATTTTCGCTGTCAATTACTTCATCCGTTACGATTACGTTACGTCTTACCGGCAAACAGTGCATGAATTTAGCATTGTTGGTCAGTTTCATTTTATCGGCGGTTACAGTCCATTTGGGGTCGGAATTAGTGATTTTTCCGTACTCTTTGTAATTACTCCAGTTTTTGGCATAAATAAAATCAGCATTTTCAAAAGCCTTATCTTGGTCGTATTCAATCTTCGAATCTTTAGTTATTTCAGGATTTAATTCGTAGCCTTCGGGATGCGTAATGACAAAATCGGCATCTTGTAACTGCATCATTTCCACAAACGAATTAGCAACTGCTTGAGGCAATGCTTTAGGATGTGGCGCCCAAGTCAAAACTACTTTTGGTTGATGTTTCGTTTTGTGTTCAGCCATAGTTATAGCATCGGCTAACGATTGTAATGGATGTCCGGTAGCTCCTTCCATATTAACAACAGGCACAGTGGCATGTTTTAAGAAACCAGAAAGTACGATTTCTGCATTGTCTTTTTCTTTATCCATCAATCCTGCAAAAGAACGTACGGCAATAATATCGCAATATTGAGAAACTACCGCTGCCGCTTCTTTAATATGCTCCGAAGCACCGGAGTTCATGACGGCTCCGTCTTCAAATTCAAGAGTCCAACCTTCATTGGTAAAATTCATTACCATGACGTTCATGCCCAAATTTAATGCCGCTTTTTGGGTACTCAAACGCGTTCTTAAACTTGGATTAAAAAACAACATTCCTAAGGTTTTGTTTTTACCCAGTTTTTTGTTTTTAAGCGGATTTTTTTTAATTTTAATTGCTTGTTTCACCCATTTTGATAGAGAATCAATGTTTTGTATCGAAATATAGTTCATTGTTTTATGTTTTTGTGGTTAGTCGATTCTTTGTTTATTTGGATAACCGAATAAACAAATAACCGAATCAACTTTTTAAATTATTTTAGTAAAAGGTATTTCGTTTTTTAAAGCTTTCAAAATAAAATTGTCTTCCAATCCATTGACAATCCAAGTTTCGATAGCAGCGTTTTTGGCAATTGCCGAAGCTTCTATTTTTGATTGCATTCCACCAGTTCCATGAGAAGATTTCGAATCGCCAATTTCTTTTTCCAATACTTTTAAATCGGTTACCAAAGAAATCGTTGCAGGAACGGTGTCGTTTATGGATGCTTTGGTGTAAATTCCGTTCGTATTCGTAGCGATAATCAGAATGTCAACATTTAATAAAACGGCCGTTAAAGCGGCTAATTTATCGTTGTCACCAAACCGAATCTCATCTGTTGCCACCGTGTCATTTTCATTGATAATCGGAATGTAATTATTTTTGACCAACACATTGATGGTGTTCACGATATTTACTTTGGATTGTTCTTTTTCGAAATCAGAATAAGAAAGTAAACACTGTGAAATTAGCAATCCTAAATCGCTGAAGTTTTCATGATAAATCCGCATTAAATGAGGCTGACCAATCGAAGCCAAGGCTTGTTTTACAAAAACATCTTTGTCTTGATTTTCCAGTTTTACAAATTGTTTGGCTGCAGCGATAGCACCTGAACTCACAATGATAAACTCGTAATCGTCTTGTAAAGTGGCTATTTGCATGCCAATATCTTCAATCTTTCCTCTCGAAATATGATTGGTTTCTTTGGTTAACGTATTGCTTCCTAACTTTAATAAAATTCTTTTTTTAGACATGATTTTTAACCGCAAAGGGCGCAAAGTTTATATTTTGAATCTTTACAAACCCAAGGTTCGCAAAGGAAATCTTATATCATTAATCGTTATTCTAAAATCTGCAATTAACCGAATACTGAACACTGATTACTGCCTACTATCTCACTTGTCCATTCCCGTAAATATACCACTTATTAGTAACTAAATGTTGCAAACCAATAGGTCCACGTTGGTGTAATTTGTCTGTGCTTATCGCCAATTCGCCACCTAAACCAAATTGTCCTCCATCAGTGAATCGGGTGGAAGCGTTTTGGTACACGGCTGCGGTATCCACGTTTTCCATAAATTCTTGGGCAATTGCATCATTTTTTGTGATTATCGAAGCCGAATGTCCGCCACAATATTTATTTATTTTATAAATTGCTTCTTGGTCAGAATTGGTTGTCCCAATGACAATTTTATAATCCAAAAACTCTTCGTACCAAATTAAATCCGATTCAATCTGAGGAACATTCGTTGTTTTTGAAATACTTTCGTCTCCCAAAACTGTGACGTTTCTTTGTTGTAATTCCTGAATTACTTTCTTTGCAAAAGCTTCCCAATTTTTTAAATTAGTATCAATTAAAACTTTATCTAAAGCATTGCAAACTGATATGTTTGAGGTTTTTCCATTTATAATAATAGCAAGTGCTTGATCTAAATCAGCATCCTTATTTACATAAACAAAATTATTTCCTCGTCCACTTATAATTACCGGGCAGGTTGCGTGTTTTTTTACAAAAGCAATCAGATTTTCACCACCACGCGGAACGATTAAATCTACTTTTTGGGTAGGTTTCTCCAAAAATGCCTGCGTTTCTTCGCGATTGTAATTCAAGTACTCCACCCATTCTTTAGCAACGTTGTTTTCTTTTAAAGCTTGATGCCACAATTCCACTATTTTCAAATTGGATAGTAGGGATTCTTTTCCGCCTTTCAATAGAATTTTATTTCCAGACTTAAAGGCAATTCCACCCGCTTCAACAGTAACATCAGGTCTGGACTCATAAATAATCATTATGGTTCCAAAAGCCGCTGTTTTATTGATGATTTTCATTCCGTTTTCATGGTCGAAATTAAAACGTTCTACACCAATAGGATCTTCCTGATTGGCTAATTGCTGCAGGGATAAAATCATTCCGTCAATTTTAGCATCATCAACCAACAATCGTTTTTCCATAGCCAAATCATCGCCAAAATAATAGTGCAAATCCTGTTGGTTTATGGTTTTAAGATTGGCTCTTTCTTCTTCAAGAAGTTCCGCCATACGGCTTAAAACTGCGTTACGGTTTTCTATAGTTAATAGTTTGTTCATACGATTGTTTTAGACGGTCAAAGACCGTTAATCACTTCCTCAAAGCCGGAGACTTTGCGGAGCATTATGGTTTTATTTCTGCTAAACTTTCTTTTAAAGCAATAATGAAAGTATCGATGGCTTCTTTCTTGATTGTCAATGGCGGAAGGATTCTTAATAAATTTTTATTGTTGGCACTTCCCGTAAAAATATGCTTTTCAAGAATTAGTTTTTTTCGTAAAGTACTTACATCAAAATCAAATTCAACACCCAGCATTAATCCTCTTCCTTTTACTTTAATAACTTCAGGAACACTTTTTATTTGTTCTTGAAAATAGGCAGAAATAGCGATTGTATTATCAATTAATTTTTCTTTTTCTATAATATCTAAAACGGCTATTCCTGCGGCACAAGCCAAATGGTTTCCGCCAAAAGTAGTTCCTAACATACCATAAACAGCATCGATATGATTACCAATTAAAACACCTCCAATGGGAAAACCATTTCCCATTCCTTTTGCTATGGTAATAATATCTGGTTTGATGTCATGGTGTTGAAAACCAAAAAATTTACCCGTTCTTCCATATCCCGCTTGAACTTCGTCTAGAATAAGAATGACGTTGTAGATTTTGCACAACTTTTCTAAAGCTTGAAAAAACGCAGTCGAAGCTTGGTCTAAACCACCCACACCTTGAATGGATTCGATAATAACAGAAGAAACATCTCCTTTTTTTAATTCGTTTTCTAAGGCTTCAACATCATCAAAGGCCAAAAATGTAACTTTTTGCTGCTTGTTTAAAGGAGCATTAATTTTTTCATTGTCGGTGACAGCAACAGCCGCAGAGGTTCGTCCATGAAAAGAGTTATTAAAAGCAACGACTCTTGATTTGCCGTTAACAAACGAAGCTAATTTCAATGCATTTTCATTGGCTTCAGCCCCAGAACTACACAAGAATAAATCATAATCATCACAACCGGAAAGTTTTCCTAACTTAGTGGCTAATTCTTCTTGAATTGGATTCTGAATCGCATTGGAATAAAAGGCCAAATGATCTAATTGATTTTTGAGTTTTGCCACATATTCTGGATGCGTATGACCTACTGAAATTACGGCATGACCTCCATAAAGATCCAAGTATTCGATTCCTTTGTCATCTGTAATGATACAATCCAATCCTTTTACTGGAGTTACATCATATAAAGGGTAAACGTTAAATAAGTTCATTTTCTTTTTTTGTTTGAATGGTTTAAGGTTTCAAGTTTCAAGTTACGTGTGTAACCTTAAACTTTAAACTTGAAACAAATTTTTAGAAACCCGATGGTTTCAATTGCAATCCTGTGGTTTCATCCAATCCAAACATCAAATTCATGTTTTGAATGGCTTGTCCTGAGGCGCCTTTTGTCAAATTATCAATTACGGAGGTAATCAATAACCGGTTTCCTTTTTTCATTAAACTAATAATGCATTTATTCGTTTGAACCACTTGTTTCATGTTGATTCCGGTGGTTGTAACGGTTACAAAAGGTTGGTCTTTGTAAAAAGCCTCATATTTAGCCACTACATCTTCCAGACTTTCTTCGATTGTTGTGTATAATGTAGCGAAAATTCCTCTCGCAAAATCTCCTCTGTTGGGTACAAAAATCAATTCGTTTGTATAATCGGCTTGCAATTGATTGACACTTTGGTTTATTTCACCCAAATGTTGGTGTTCAAAAGCTTTGTAATGCGACATATTATTGGACCTCCAACTGAAATGTGTCGTTTCCGAAGGGGTAACTCCAGCGCCAGTGCTTCCCGTTGTCGCGTTGATATGAACATCCGTTGTAAGCATTTCGGCTTTCGCCAAAGGCAATAATGCCAGTTGAATTGCCGTTGCAAAACAGCCTGGATTGGCTATAAACTGAGCGTTTTTAATGACTGCTTTATTCAATTCGGGTAAACCGTAAACAAATGATTTACCACCGAAATCTTTGTCTTTTGTCAAACGGAAATCATTTCCTAAATCGATGATTTTGGTATGACTCGCAAATTGGTTTTGCTCCAAAAATGATTTGGATTTACCATGACCCAAGCACAAGAAAACCACATTTACATTAGGATTTACCGTATCAGTAAAATTCATTTCGATGTCACCCATCAAATCGTGATGCGCAACATGAAGTGGTTTTCCAGCATTGGTGGTGCTGTAAACAAAATCGATAGTCGCATGAGGATGAAACATCAATATTCTGATGAGTTCCCCCGCAGTGTAACCCGAGCCTCCAATTATTCCAACGTTAATCATAATCTCTATTTTAAAATCATTTTTTATTTTTAACCATTAAGAGATTAAAGGAAAATTAAGCTTAATTAAACTTAAATATCTTAATGGTTTGAAAAACAAGTACTAATTATTCTACTCGTAAGTTTCCTTATTCACAGACGAAAATATGTTCTGTGCATTACCCAATATTTTGATAAATCCTTTGGCATCATCAGATGTCCAAGCATTGTTCATTTCGCCATATTGACCAAAACCGGTGTTCATCAAGTCATTTTCAGATTTAATGCCGTCAAGTGAAAAATGATATGGTTTCAATGATACTGTCACTGTTCCATTTACCGTTTTTTGAGTATCTTCGAGGAAAGTCTCGATGTTTCTCATTACCGGATCAAGAAATTGACCTTCGTGAAATAACATTCCGTACCAGTTTCCTAACTGTTCTTTCCAATATTGTTGCCATTTTCCAAGGGTGTGTTTCTCTAGTAAATGGTGTGCTTTGATAATAATTAATGGCGCAGCAGCTTCAAAACCAACTCTTCCTTTAATACCAATTATCGTATCGCCAACGTGAATGTCTCTACCAATTGCAAAAGCACTTGCCAGTTTTTCCAATAGAACGATATTTTTTACCGGAGTATCCATTTTATTATTGATTCCTACTAATTCTCCTTTTTCAAAATGCAAAGTCACTTTTTCTTCTCCTTTTTTTTGTAATTGCGAAGGGTAAGCTTCACTTGGAAGCGGAAGGTTTGAGGTCAATGTTTCTTTACCGCCAACACTCGTTCCCCAAAGTCCTTTATTGATAGAATATTGAGCTTTTTCCCACGAATATTCTACGCCATTGGCTTGCAAATAAGCCACTTCTTCTTGTCTTGATAATTTCAAATCACGGATAGGAGTGATGATCTCAATTTCTGGCGCAATGGTTTGGAAAATCAAATCAAAACGAATTTGGTCATTTCCTGCACCTGTACTTCCGTGAGCAATCGCATTGGCACCTACTTTTTTGGCATATTTTATCGCTTCCATCGCTTGAAAAATACGCTCAGCACTTACGGATAATGGATAAGTATTATTTTTTAATACATTTCCGTAAATCAAATATTTAATAGCCTTATCATAATATTTATCTACTATCGTAAGATTTGTATGTTGTGCGCTTCCTAGTTCGTAAGCTCTTTCTTCAATTGCGGCTAATTCAGCTTCGTCAAATCCGCCAGTATTAATTAGAACGGTATGAACTTCGTATCCTTTTTCGTTCTTCAAATATTTCAGGCAATAAGAGGTATCTAATCCTCCGCTATATGCTAATACAACTTTTTTCATGATATTATTTTTTTAAAAATAAGGCTTCCTTAATTAATTTTAATCTGTTGAGAACTCTCACGTTAAATGGGTGTTTTGGCGGATCTTTCGGTTTCTCTTTTGGGTCATACAACATTCCGGTACACAAACACATCTTGTTTTCTTTGCTTTGCAAAATTTCGTAATTGGTGCAGGTTTTGCAACCCGACCAAAAAGTAGGATCGCTAGTCAATTCCGAAAAAGGTACTGGTTTATAACCCAAATCCGAATTGATTTTCATAACCGCCAAACCAGTGGTGATTCCAAATATCTTAGCGTCCGGGTATTTCTCCAAAGAATATTCAAATACTTTTGATTTGATTTGTTTGGCTAAGCCTAAATTTCTGTAATCAGGATGAACGATTAAACCAGAATGTGCCACAAATTTCCCGTGCTGCCAACTTTCGATATAACAAAAACCAGCAAATTTCCCGTTGTCTAATGCGATAACGGCATCTTTAGTTTCCATCTTTTTCTGGATGTAATCAGGAGTTCTTTTTGCAATTCCCGTACCTCTCAATAAAGCAGATTGCTCAATGGTATCGCATATTTCTTGGGAATATTTATAGTGTTCTTCCTGAGTTATAATGATAGATATATTCATTTCAAGAGTTGAATTTTTGAGTTAAAAAATGAGTTGTCAGTTTGTTTTGAAACGCATTATTCCTCCCATTAAAATTAAAACTAAAATACGAATTTATAGTCCAATAAATTGAATAGCAATTAATTAGTAATAATGAGATAATGATTTTGGAATATACTATTCCAACGGGAAATAAATGTGATTTCAAAACGGTAAAATGAAAAATGAATAAAAATAAAACAAAACACTTGTGGAAACTATACCAATAGCATCCGTACTTCGGGAGAAGTAGTCGGTTTGTTTGTCCGTGAGATAGGAGTTATATTTATACTAGTGTTATTCATTGGGGCAAAAGTACACTAATTTTCATAGCACCATACTAATTTTGCGTTTTCTAACAAAATTTTAATGCATTGTTGTATTTTTTAGGAGCTATCGAAACCAGCTATTCGTTGCAAGTTTATTTGTTTAAGGATGTTTTTGTAAGCCCTAAAAGGAGCTTCCGCTGGTCGCTCTTTTAGGACAACAAAAAACAATCCTTCTACTGCATAAAGCTTTCCACTGCTATCTGGGCTAAAACATACTATTGTACCTCCTTTACTGCATGGATTAGTAGGGAAAAATGTAGAAATATTGAAAGGGCAATTAAAAAAGTAAATGCTTTATTTTTAAATGATCTGGAGACTTAGAGGACTAACTGACCTCATCACCTTAAACTAAAAAAAAACTCCGAAGGTTTAGACTTTCGGAGTTTTTTAGTTTTATTTGGAATATTATTTTCTCACAAAGGGTGGAAGAAGTTTACTGGAAACTTCACCAAAACCAATTCTAAGATGTCCGTTTTGGCAAAATCCTTTCATGATTACGGTGTCGTTGTCATTTATGAATTTACGTTCTGTTCCATCGTTCAATTTTATGGGGTTTTTACCTCCCCAAGACAATTCTAACATTGAACCATAACTATCAGGAGTTGGTCCGGAAATGGTACCCGAACCCATCATATCGCCTGAATTCACTCGGCAACCATTAGAAGTATGATGCGCTAATTGTTGGCACATTGACCAATATAAATATTTAAAATTAGAATTAGAAACAACAGTTGGTTCTGCATTCTCGGGCTGGATCGCGACTTCTAAGTTGATATCAAACGAATGTTTTCCTTTTTGTTGCAAATAAGGCAATGGAGTTGGTTCTTGTTTTGGACCTTTTGTTCTAAAGGGTTCCAAAGCATCCATCGTAACAATCCAAGGCGAAATAGATGTAGCAAAGTTTTTTGCCAAGAAGGGTCCTAGTGGCACATATTCCCATTTTTGAATATCGCGGGCGCTCCAGTCATTCAATAAAACCATTCCAAAAATATAATCTTCGGCTTCTGTTACTGATATGTTTTCACCCATTATATTGACATCGGTAGTGATAAATGCAGTTTCTAATTCGAAATCCACTAGACGGGAAGGTCCAAAAACAGGTGTCGTTTCGCCATTTGGCAACGTTTGTCCCATAGGTCTGTGAACAGGAATCCCTGAAGGAACAATAGTAGAACTTCTACCGTGATAGCCTACAGGAATATGAAGCCAGTTTGGCAACAATGCATTTTCTGGATCACGAAACATTTTCCCTACATTAGTCGCATGTTCTTTACTGGAATAGAAATCAGTATAGTCACCTATTAGTACTGGCAATTGCATTTCAACATCTTCAATTTTGAAAATTATGATACCACAATCTTTTTCCGAATCACGTAATTTTGGATTTTTTTCGTCAAAAATATCAGCAATACGGTTTCGAACCAATCGCCACGTTTTTTGTCCATCGGAAATAAAATCATTCAAAGTATCTTGCATGAACATGTCATCTGTCAACTCAATACCTTCAAAGTAGTTTAATTGTTGCAGAGCTCCTAAGTCAATTGCAAAATCTCCAATTCGAGTTCCTACAGTTACAACGTTTTCTATCGTAAGAAAAACGCCAAAAGGTATATTTTGAATTGGGAAGTCACTATTAGCGGGTACTTCTAACCAAGATTTTCTATTAGTATCGTTAGCTGTTATAGGCATGATGTGTTAATTATTTTGTTGAAAATTACATGTCAAATATATTATAATCTAACTATTAACCAAACGTTTTTTTGTATTTTTGCATCATATTAACGAAAATCAAAGAAATGCAACGCGACGAACAAATTTTTGACCTTATTCTAGAAGAACAAGAAAGACAAATTCACGGATTAGAACTTATTGCCTCAGAAAACTTTGTCAGTGATGAAGTAATGGAAGCAGCTGGTTCAGTTTTAACTAATAAATATGCCGAAGGATATCCTGGCAAAAGATACTACGGAGGTTGCGAAGTAGTTGATGTAATCGAACAAATTGCTATTGATAGAGCCAAAGAATTATTTGGTGCTGCCTATGCAAATGTGCAACCACACTCTGGTTCACAAGCCAATACAGCGGTTTACCATGCTTGTATTAAACCCGGAGACAAAATTTTAGGTTTTGATTTATCTCATGGTGGACATTTGACTCACGGTTCTCCTGTAAATTTTTCAGGACGTTTATATTCTCCTTCATTTTACGGTGTAGATAAGGAAACAGGAAGGTTAGATTATGATAAAATTCAAGAAATAGCCACTAGAGAGCAACCAAAACTAATCATTGCGGGAGCTTCGGCATATTCTCGTGATATGGATTTTGAGCGTTTTAGAGTAATTGCTGATAGTGTTGGAGCAATTTTATTGGCTGATATTTCTCACCCGGCAGGGCTAATTGCCAAAGGTTTGATGAATGATCCTTTGCCTCATTGTCATATTGTAACAACTACCACTCACAAAACGTTGCGTGGTCCTCGTGGAGGTTTAATTTTGATGGGGAAAGATTTCGAAAACCCATTTGGTTTAACTACTCCAAAAGGAGAAATAAGAATGATGTCTTCGTTATTGGATTTAGCTGTTTTCCCTGGAAACCAAGGTGGTCCATTAATGCACATTATTGCTGCCAAAGCGGTTGCTTTTGGTGAAGCTTTGAAAGATGAATTTTTCACTTACGCTTTACAATTGCAAAAAAATGCAAATGCCATGGCAGATGCTTTTGTAAAAAGAGGATATGAAATTATTTCAGGCGGAACGGACAATCACATGATGTTGATTGATTTAAGAAACAAAAATATTTCTGGAAAAGATGCTGAAAACGCATTGGTACGAGCAGAAATTACCGTTAATAAAAATATGGTTCCATTTGATGATAAATCACCATTTGTGACTTCAGGAATTCGTGTGGGAACTCCGGCTATAACCACTCGTGGTCTGGTTGAAGAAGACATGGAAACTATTGTGGAGCTTATTGACCGAGTGCTAATGAATCATACTAACGAAGATATCATCGAAGAAGTAGCTAATGAAGTAAACGAAATGATGAGCGAAAGAGCTATTTTCGTATACTAATACAATAGTCTTAAAATTTTTAAAGTCGAAAGTCGAAAGTCTGGAAAAGAAATTTGTATGTTCTTTTTTAGTTTTGACTTTCGACTTTTGACTTTCAACTTTTAAACTAAAAAAAATGTCTGTACTAAGATTAAAATTGCCAACTGATCCAAGATGGGTGAATATTGTTGAAAAAAATATTGAAGAAATTTTGACGGATCACGCTTGGTGCGAACAAAAAGCTGCTACAAATGCTATTACAATTATCACTAATAACTCGGAGCATCAAGATTTAGTTCAGGATTTATTGGCTTTAGCCAAAGAAGAAATTGACCATTTTGAACAAGTCCATAATATCATAATTAAACGTGGATTGAAGTTGGGGCGCGAGCGCAAAGACGATTATGTAAACGAATTGTATTTGTATATGAAAAAAAGCGGGAATGGCAGCAGAGTTTCCAGTTTGGTAGAACGGTTATTGTTTTCGGCTATGATTGAAGCTCGAAGTTGTGAACGTTTCAAAGTGCTTTCAGAAAATATCCAAGATGAAGAATTGTCAATATTTTATCGGGATTTGATGGAAAGTGAAGCGGGGCATTATACTACTTTTATCACTTATGCCCGAAAGTATGGAGTAGGAGTAGATGTGGAAAAACGTTGGCGAGAATGGATTGAATTTGAAGCTTCCATTATTGAAAACTATGGAAAAAATGAAACGATACACGGCTAAATTCTAGAATGTTTTGTTAATATTAAGAATTTACCCTCTTTTTTTAATTTTTTAAATCAATTATAAACCAGCTGTTTATAATTGATTTTGTTTTCTATTGACAGTATTTTTGTTATTAATTGAAGTTATTGGTTACCGATTTATAATTTTTGATTTACATTTATATTTTTAAATTTAACCTTAATAATTAATAATTGCAATGAAGCTGAATTATAATTATGATGGAAATATTGCTTGCAGAACAATATTACAAGATCAATTAGAAAAATTAGATATTAATTATCAATTGCGGGAATTAGGTCAAATTGAAATTAGTGATACTATATCTGAAGCTTGCTTTGAGGAACTTCAAACTTCACTCAACAGATACGGTATTCATATTATCGATAATCCAAAAGGACAATTAATTCAAAAAATTAAGGATGCAATTGTTGAAATTGTATATGAAAAAGATAAATTTCCTAATACCACAATTTCTCAATATCTATCGGATAAATTGAATTATAGATATGGTTATATTACTAATGTTTTCTCAGAATATACGTACACTTCGATAGAAAATTTTATTATTATTCAGAAAATTGAAAGAGCAAAAAAGTTAATTATGGATGAAAAATTAAGTTTAACTGAAATCTCTTATGAATTAAATTACAGCAGTGTGGCTTATTTGTCAACTCAATTTAAAAAAGTGACGGGATTAACGCCTACCATGTTTAAAAGAGTTGTTGACAAAAGAAGGAAATTAGCCAATAATGAATAAATATAAAATCACCTAAATAATACCTCAAATATTCTATGATTACACATCAAGATCCAATGCATATTCTTTTAGCGGATGACGACGAAGATGATCGCACTTTTTTTAGTGAAGCTATAATGGAGCTTAAAATGGATAATAAGTTGACTTTATTTAAAGATGGTAAAGGGTTGATGGATTATTTAGTAGATCCTGATATCCTATTACCTCATATTTTATTTCTGGATTTAAATATGCCGGGTAAAACAGGAATCGATTGTCTAAAAGAAATTAGAGCAAATACTCGTTTTAAAGATGTTTCAGTGGCGATATATTCCACATCATCGTCGGAAAAAGATATTGAAGACACCTTTATTGAGGGTGCTAATATTTATATAAAAAAACCAAATGACTTTTCTATGCTAAAAAAAGTAATTAAGGAAGTCATCAATATGAATTGGCAATTTCATACGTCAGGATTAAATATAGAAACCTTTTTCTTCAGCATTTAAAAAGGAACAGATGAAATTTTCAGGATTATTTAAAAATTCTCAAGTATTCAAATTAGCCTTAATTGTAGCTATTCTTGTTGTTTGTTATTTTGGTTCCAAATTTTTCTCTCAAATGCAAAAACTCAACTCAACACTTGAATTAATTGCAAAATCCAATGAAACCCAACTTGAATTAGAAAAACTTTTATCGATAATAAATAGTTACGATTATAGTTTGCGAAATTATATTATTACTAAAGATGATTCTTATTTAGAGGACCGCTTTTTGAATAGAGGCATAATTGAAAAAGGTATAAAAAAACTAAAGCTCTTAACTGCAAATGATTCTATAAGACATAAAGATATTCTAACATTTGAAAAACTGATAAACTACAGGTTCAAATTATTTAGGGATACCTATATTGCTGTTAAAAGTAGTAATTTGGATAAAAGGGGACTTGATTATAAGTTGATGAGGAGTAATGATTACACTGAAAAGATGAAATTATTTGTTTACAAAATCATTTATTCAGAAAGATTAAAAACTAAGTTTCAAAATTCGAACCATCAATTTGAACTTCAAGATTCATTAATAACGGCTTTTCTACTAATTATTCTGTCACTTTTAATCTTGTTGCTTTCCTTTAATAAAACCAATATCGATATCGAGGAACTTAAGCAAGCAAATGATAAACTAATGTTACTGAATGAATCATTCAATACGGCTGAAAAAACGGCTGGTTTTGGACACTGGATGGTTAATTTAGAAACAAATAAGTATACTTTTTCAGATAATTTGTATAGGCTTATGGGGGTTGAACCCAATGCATTTGAACCCAATGTAGAAAATTCAATAAAATACTTTCATCCGGATGATTTGGAGCATGCAAAAAAATTGCATACAGATTCTTTAAAAAAACAGGAGGCTACTTCGTTTTTTTTTAGGTATTTAACTCCTGATAATGAGGTAAGGCATATTATGGCTGTTGGTAGTTTTACTAAAGACGGAAATGGAGATTTGATAAAAATAGGGGTGAATTATGATATCACAAATCAATATAAAAAAACACTTGAATTAGAGGAAAATAATAAAGAGTTAAAATATATAAATACAGAGCTTGAGTCCTTTAACAATATTGTAAGCCATGATTTACAGGAACCTCTTCGCAAGATTCAAATGTTTATTTCCAGATTAGAAGAAAAAGAATTTGATGCGCTTTCACAGCAAGGAAGAGACTATTTTTCAAAAATTAGAATTGCTGCCAATCGAATGCAAACCTTGCTTATTGATTTAGTCAATTATTCCCGAACTATTAAAGGGGACAAAGTCTTTGTTGAAACGGATTTAAACAAAATTCTTGTAGAAACGATACAAGATTTATCGACAAATGTCGAAGAGAAAAATGCAGTGATTCACATTGGAAAATTACCCACACTTAAGGCGATTCCTTTTCAACTTAAACAGCTTTTCATCAATTTAGTATCTAATTCACTTAAATACAGTAAAGACGATGTAATACCTCAAATTAGCATTACTTCTGATAAAATCACCCAAGAAGAAATGCTCGAAAATAGAATAGCAAATGAAAATGATTATTATAAAATTGTAATCACCGATAACGGAATTGGATTCAAACAAGAATTTGCAGAGAAAATATTTCTTTTATTCAAACGTTTAGAAACGGACCCAAAATATGCTGGAACCGGACTTGGATTGGCTATTTGTAGTCGAATTGTGGATAATCATAAAGGGTTTATAAAAGTGAAAAGCGAACCCAACGCTGGGGCTAAATTTTCTATTTTCCTCCCCAAAGGAGATTTGGTTTAATTTTTTTAAGTTCGAAAAAATACAAAATGTTAATAATCTCAGAGGCAACAACTGCCGATTTTAAAACTATTCAAGAAATTGCTTTTCAATCTTGGCCAGATACTTATGGCGCAATTTTATCCAAAGAACAAATTGAGTATATGCTTGATTTGTTTTATTCAGAGGAGACTTTGAGCGAAAATTTAAATAAAAAGGGACATCGTTTTATACTAGTTCATGATGCTGATATTTGTTTGGGATTTGCTTCCTATGAGCATAATTACTTGAATAAAAACGGTACTCGTCTTCACAAAATCTATTTGCTTCCTAAAGCCCAAGGAAAAGGAGCAGGGAAGTTATTAATAGACACGATTGAAAATTTAGCGAGAGAAAATCAGTCCATTGCTCTTTCATTAAATGTTAATAGATCCAATAAAGCCCTTACGTTCTATCAGAAAATGGGTTTCACAATTGTTTCCAAAGAAAATATTGAATTGGATTTTGGTTATTTAATGGAAGATTATGTAATGGAAAAACAGTTATAACTATTTGGTAAAATACTTTTTAAAATTTTTGTTTTTGCAGCTAATTATATAAAAATGAATCGGCAGTCACAGTGTATATTTTCGTACATTTGATAGTAAGAATTTATCCAAATGTATACTTGTTCAAATAAAAATAAAATGAGTTTAAAATCAATATCATTATTTTATATACTTATTTTTAGTCTAATATCTTGTTCCAAAAAAGATATTGAAGAAACTAAACCTACCTTAGGAGATGTTACAGAAAGTGTCTATTCATCTGGAGTTGTAAAAGCAGAAGGGCAATATACCGTTTATTCAACAGTGAACGGAACGCTACAAAAGATAAAAGTTACTGCAGGAGAATCGATAAACAAGGGACAAACACTATTTGAACTGGAAAATGAAAAAGCGGAATTAAACACGGAAAATGCTCGTTTAGCGTATCAATTAAGTCTTGAAAGTAATCGTTACATTCAGGATAAAATTGCTGAAATGGAAATGAAAGTACAGTCTGCCAAAGATAGATTAACCCTAGATGAATCTATTTACAACAGGAACAAGAATATAAAAAACCAAGGCGGAATTTCGGAAGTTGATTTTGAGAGAGTAGAACTAGCTTATAAAAGTTCCAGGATCAATTACGAATCTACCAAAAAACAATTGACACAACTTAAAGCTCAATTGCTAAATGAGCAAAATAGAAACAGAGTCAATCTGCAGATCAATCAGAAATCTCAAGGTGATTTTGGCATTAAAAGTGCCTTCTCCGGTCAATTATTTGATGTTTTAGTAAAAGAAGGAACATTGATTACTCCTCAAATTCCATTGGCAATCATTGGTAAAGCAAATTCTTTTTTATTAGAATTGGAAGTAGATGAAAATGATATGGTTCGTGTCACGATCGGGCAAAATGCTTTTGTGACAATGGATAGTTATAAAGGTCAGGTTTTTGAAGCAATTATTGATAAAATTTATCCAATAATGGTGGAACGTTCCCGCACCTTTAAAATCGAAGCACATTTTGTAGATCCTCCCAAAAAACTTTATCCGAACCTTACAGCAGAGGCTAATATCGTTATTAAAACCCAAAAAAAGGTAATGACTATTCCAAAGAAATATTTGATAAAAGAGGAATATGTTTTAGTTAACAAAGACGAGAAACGTAAAGTGAAAATAGGTTTGAGTGATTATGAAAAAGTAGAAATTTTAGACGGTTTGACCTCTGACGAAACTATATATATGCCCAAATAATGAACTTTAAACTCATTTTAAATATTGCATTACATCTTCTCCAGGCGAGGCTAAAACAGACCGTTGTCGCGGCTGTTGGGGTCACTTTTAGTATTGCTATGTTTATTTCTTTGGTGAGTTTTATGAATGGTTTAAATGATTTGTTGGACGGTTTAATGTTGAACAGAACACCACATATTCTTTTGTATAATGAAATAAAACCTTCAGAAAACCAACCCATAACATTATCAGAAACCTATAATAACACCTCTAATTTTATTCATTCAATAAAACCAAAGGATATTGGGAAATCCATTTATAACAGTAAATCGATTATTAATTATTTAAAAAAGGATTCTCGTATTATAGATGTGGCACCAAAAATAACCACGCCCGTTTTTTTTAATTCAGGAACTATAGAGATTTCAGGGGTAATCAACGGAATTGATATTCAAGCAGAAGAAAAATTATTTAAATTCAGCGATTATATAATTGATGGAAAAATTGCTGATTTATCTGAAAACAACAGTATAATAATAGGAAAAGGATTAGCTGATAAAATGCTGCTTGTAAAAGGAGATTTCATAAAAATCACTTCTTCGAAAGGGAATTTGGCTTCTTTGAAAATTGTTGGTATTTCACAAATTGGAATTGCTGATATTGACAATGCCATGAGCTACACCTCGTTGGCGACAGCGCAAAAAATACTTGGAGAGCCTACTAAATATATTACAGACATTCAAATTAAATTATATGATATGGTTTCGGCTCCAACTGTCGCCAAAGAGTTTCACAACAAATTCAATCTCGATACGATAGATTATCAAACGGCTAATTCCCAATTTGAAACCGGAAGTACGGTGCGCACAATAATTTCCTATGCCGTAGGATGTGTATTATTGATTGTGGCTGGTTTTGGAATTTATAACATTTTGAATATGATGATTTATGAAAAAATGGACAGTATTGCCATCCTTAAAGCCACAGGTTTTTCAGGCAGCGATGTGAAATGGATTTTTATTTCACTATCTATAATTATAGGGTTATCAGGAGGATTATTTGGCTTGCTGTTTGGATACATTTTTTCCTCTATAATTGATGTTATTCCATTTGAAACAGCGGCTTTACCTACTGTAAAAACGTATCCGATAAACTATAATCCAATATTTTATATTATAGGAATCGTGTTTGCATTATTCACGACTATTATAGCGGGACTTTTCCCGGCTTTAAAAGCCATTAAAGTGGATCCCGTAGAAATTATCAGAGGAAAATAAGTATGGAAAATAATAAAGTTCTTGAAACTATTGGTTTAAATAAATATTTCTACGATCCTGTAAAATTTCAGGTACTTTCAGAAATAAACATGAGCATAAATCACGGTGAGTTTGTTTCAATTGTAGGGAAATCAGGTTGTGGGAAATCGACTTTGTTGTATTTACTTTCCACCATGGATACGGATTATGACGGTGAAATATTTATTCACAACGAACTTGTTACTGGAAAAACAGACAAAGAATTAGCCTTAATTCGGAATGAAAAAATTGGTTTTGTATTCCAATTTCATTATTTGCTTGCAGAGTATAATGTCCTAAAAAATGTAATGCTTCCTGGTCTAAAATTGGGTAAATTCTCTAATCAGGAACTCGAACATCGCGCAATGGAGCATTTGAAAACATTGGATATGGAAGATCAAGCCTTGAAAATGCCCAATCAATTGAGTGGTGGGCAAAAGCAACGGGTAGCGATTGCCAGAGCGTTAATAAACGATCCCTTACTCATTATGGGAGATGAACCCACAGGAAATTTGGACAAGAAAAATAGTGATTTAGTTTTTGATATATTTAATAAATTAACTCAGGAACAAAACCAAACTTTATTGGTTGTTACCCATGACACTGATTTTGCTGAAAGAACAAATCGAATCATTACTATGGAAGACGGAAAGATTATTTCTTAAAATTATTGAACTATAATTTCATGTTTATAAAGCAATCCTTTTATTCCTTCTAATGAAAATACAGCTTTCTTAATTTTTGTTTTGGTAGGATCAATGGTGTAATTGTAACTTGTTTTGAAATTGCCTTTATTAGCAATTGCTTTCGCAAATTCCGAACGGTATAAATCACAATTATCAAAAACGACTTCGGTTAAATCTGTACTCATGAAATCTACAGCAACAATACTACAATTGGAAAACGAAGTTCCTTTGATTTTCAGCGTATAAAATTTGGAGAAATCCAAGTTACAATCTTTAAAATGAACTTCGAAAATGAGTTTGTCACACATTGCAAAATTAACCTCTCTTATTTCGCAATGATTGAAAAATACGGTTCTTAAAGCCACATGATTTATTTGGGCGCCAGTAAAAATGCAATCATTGAAAATACAATCTATAAAAGTGACCGCTATGAAATTGCAACTAGAAAAATTACAGTTTGTAAAAGTACAGCATTCATATTCCTTAAAATTTATCTCTTCAGAATTATACGTCAGGTTGCTGTATTCAATGTCTAAAAAATATTCTGGCATGTACGGATTTAAAATTCGAATTTAGTATTGTAATAATTTTGAGCAAAGAAACAAAATTCCATAAAGCCAAAAGCCTGTAATCAGAATAATTGTTTTAGAAAAATAGTTGTGAAATGTTAAACTCTATCAAAATCGCCTTTCCAGTTTACAATTGCTTTTTTAATTGCTTTTCCTGAAAGATTTTCATTAACTGCTCTTTCTGTAAGCGGAACAAGTTCTTCATCAGGTGCAAATCGTAAAGCAAACAATTGATCATCATTCAAACGGTGTTCTAAATCTTCAAATTTTTTCCCTGTAATTGTAAAATAACGATACCGAAGTTCCAATCGCACAATACGGTTTTGCAAAGTCAATGCATAATGTTGGCGCAACATGAAAGCCAGACAAAACAGCACAATAAAAATTCCACTGATAAAATTCCAAATCAATTTGTCTTCGGTGGTGCAACTAAAATACACGCTGAAGGCTAGAAATGTCATTATAATGGGATAATAAACAAAATGATGCGGTGGATAATACCGAATGTGATTTTTATAAGATTGTGATTCCATGATAAGTGTTTTAAAAATTTAAAGGCAATCAAATGATCTAATTGTATTGCATCTACAAGTATTTCTTGTTTATAATTATTTTGCTTTTTAACATTTGTTATTCCATTACTAAAAGCAACTGAACTTAGTACCAGCCAAAACAAAAGTAATTTTCAACCAAAAATTATTCACTTAGGTAATGGAATGGATTCAAATTTAAAAATAGATGATAATGGAAATAATATTTTAAAATAATACTGAATTACTGGCATTTGTAAAACGTGATGACGTTCCAGCCAAACAGGGAACTGAAATTATTTGCAAAGCATTAAACGTAATTAGTATCTTTGAGAAAACCAATGATGAGTTAATTTATGTAACAGAATGGTTTATAAATAAATTTCGTCAAAGTGATGATTTTGGACGTCCTTTATTTTTAGAACAATTAGAAGTCGAGTATAATATAAAAGATTTATGCAAAGTACCCGAGTTAAAGGCTATAATTGACGAACTTGAAGCTAATCATTAAAAAGTAGAAAAGTTAGTTTTATAGAGGATTGAAACGGATCAAGACTAAAAGGTGTGTGGAAATATTAAAATAAAAAATCCTTAAAATACTGATTATCAGTATATTTAAGGATTTTTAAAGTGACCTTGACTGGATTCAAACCAGTAACCTCTTGAGCCGTAATCAAGTGCGCTATTCAGTTGCGCCACAAGGCCTTATTGCGGGTGCAAATATAGGTATAATTGTGTGATTTGCAAGTCAAATTATAAATAAATAATTAAAAATATGCCACTAAAGAATTATATACGTGATATTCAAGGTTTTCCAAAAGAAGGAATTTTGTTCAAAGACATAACTCCGTTATTAATTGACCCAAAAGCAAGGAATAAATGTCTGGAAATACTGGTTTCGACACTTAAAGATAAAAAAATAGATAAGGTTATTGGGGTAGAAAGCCGAGGCTTTTTCTTTGGGATGCTAATCGCTCAGGAATTAAATGTTGGTTTTATTCCCGTAAGAAAACCTCATAAATTACCTTTTAAAACAATTTCTGCGACCTATGATTTAGAATATGGCACCGATACATTAGAAATCCATACCGATGCAATTCAAAAAGGTGATAGGATTTTAATACACGACGATGTTTTGGCTACTGGGGGAACCATAAAAGCCGTTTGCGAATTAGTCGAGAGACTGGGAGGTGTAATAGTGCAATGCAATTTCCTGATGGAGCTCAGTTTTCTAAAAGGCAGAGAAAAAATTAAAGGAAATGATATTTTTGCTGCGATGACTTATTAACTTAAAGCACGAGTCGTCACATAATAGCGGTAACCAATAATTGCCATTTGCCATTTCTTAGCTTTTCCTAAATCCAATCGTTGTTTAGTGAAACTGGGTAAAAGAAGTTTATTGATTTGAGCAAGTACCTTATACATAGATTTTTTTTCAAAGATATAAAAAAAGACGGTTCTAGGATAACCGTCTTTTTTGCTGTTATTTGTGAGGAGTATTTTTAAAATTATTTTGTTGTAATTTCGATAACACCGTTTATAGCTTTTTTACCATATTTTTTAATAGCATTCTGTCTTGTAAATTCAGTTGCATTTGATGGTTTTTGTACACCCATACTAATAATATTTTTAGGATCTAATTTTTCCAATGTTTGATAATTACTTTGTTTTCCATTAATTATAATTAAGGCTTTTTTAAAATCTACATTTTTATCATTTTGAATTCTTTTAATGTTATCTTCTGGTTTAGATGTCTCAAAACTAATAGCCCACCCTTTATCCTCATTTTTAGTTTGGCTTTCAATTTTGTCGTTTTTTTTACCATCGACGTAGCTTTTTGTAATAATACGAATTGCATTTTTATTTGAAGTAGCATCTTTATTGACATCCATACTACTAATAAGATTTGGGCTCATGCTTTCAGCTTCGAGAGGGCTTACTTTTTTTCCATCAATATAATAGTCAGCATCTCCCGGAACCCCATTTACCTCTCTAGTCATCTTCGTAACGGTATAAGTATCTTTTGTTTTTTGACGAATAGTAACATTGTTAGGATCGACATTATCAAATCCCAAATCCGTTTTTTCTATATCAGAATTAAAAATACTTTTACTTCCTGTAGTTTTGCCTTTCGTAACAATTTTTATCGTGGATTCGTTTTTGTTTTTAATAACATCCATTGTGGCTATATCATCGGGATTGGTGCTGTCTAATTCTTTTTTTGTTACTTTTTTACCATCAATATAAATTTCAGTATTTAAATCTATAAACTCCTTTTTAGTAGCATTTGCTGCAGGAATTTTGTTTTTCTTGATGCTATCCGTTTCCTGATTATTAGTATTAGTACTTGTAATTGGGCTGGTTGCTTTAAGCTTACTCGTTTCTGCGATTACTTTTTCTTGTGCAACTACTTCAACTTGAAATAAACACATAAAGGCAACTAAGGCGGGCAGTACGAGTGCATACTTCCAAGAATTCCTTTTGTTTGATCGGTTTTTGTTTAACATAACAATTCGTTTTTTGATTAAGGATTGATAAAAATGATTGGTAATGGGAATACAATTTTCCTGTGTTGTTATTTTCAAAAGTGTGATTTGGTAACTTTTTTTATCAGCTATTTTTTTAGACGCTTCACCATCTGCGATGAACTCGAGGTTTTGAAGCATCGCTTTCTTGTAAAGCCAAATGAAGGGATTAAACCAAAAAAGAATACAAAATAGTTGTGCAATCAATACGTCAAGGGAGTGATTTTGCTGGCTATGTACTTTCTCATGAGCAATTATATTTTCAAGTTCGGTCGCATTGTACAAAGCCGAATTATAGACGATAGTACTAAAAAAAGAGAAGGGGGCTAGATTTTCTGTTGTGTCTATAAATTTATAATTAGCTTGGTGCGCTACTGTTTTTCCCTTAAATATTTTTCGAAGGCTGTAAAAATCAAACCCAAATTTAGTCAACAAAGCCAGAGCGCCAATGCAATAAGTCAAAGCCAATCCTAAATAAATATACTCCTCAGTGTGATTTTCTTCAGTCACGGTTCTTATTGGTAAGGAAGACCAATCGGAAGTAATAGGTGTAGGTGCTACCCAAATTATTTTTGTGTAAACGACTATCGGCAAAATAGTAGCTGTTAGTAATCCTGCTAAAAGAAACCTTCTATTTGTAGTAAAAAAAGTTTCTTTGCGCAACAGAAAATTATACGCCATAAAAAACAAAAGTAGTAATCCACTGGATTTTAAAAAGTAAATAGCGACTGCTTCCATAAATAATTATTTTGGTAAAGGTTTTATAACAGTAAGAAATTATTGCTATTTTATTGTTTTTCAATCATGGCTAGAATTTCTCGCAATTCGGCAGCCGAAATTTTTTCTTCTTTGGCAAATTGAGAAACCATATTTTTATAGGAACTATTGAAATAATTATCAATCGCGGTAGTCATAAATCGCTTTCTATAGTCTTCTAAACTCACGGTAGGGTAGTATTGATGTGTGTTTCCAAAAGCATGGTGTGCTACAAAGCCTTTTTCTTCCAGATTGCGCACAATAGTAGAAAGTGTGTTGTAATGCGGTTGCTCTTCGGTAATTTCAGCCATGACTTCTTTTACGAATGCTTTTTTTAGCTTCCATAAAATGTGCATGATTTCTTCTTCTTTGTTGGTTAACTTTTGCATAATTTCTTAATTTGAATCAAACGTACAACTATATTTTTAGTTTGTAAACTATTTTTATAGTTATTTAACTAATTTTTTAGTTTTTAACCTGTTCCGACTTGTAAATTAAGAAGTCAAGTTGCTGGTTTTTGATTGTTTATGAAGCTAATTAAGAAGTATAGAAGCTCTTTGTTTCAGCAGTGTTGTTCTGAAAATGAGGCTGCGTGAGGGATTACTTTACAGTGCAATTATTCTCATAGGAGTTTAGTGAATTTCATTTGCAGATAGCTACCAAAGTAACGCGTATATCCGAACGGTTCGCGACGACCGCATTGATAAAAGGGCAGCATAGGTAGCTAGTTAATTTGCCCTTTTTATCAATGGCGTCAAGCTCAAAGTATTAAAGTAAGATTATTTTTGTTCTATTTGAACGAGTTTTTGCAACCAAATACAACCTAACACAGAAAGAAGTCCTAAGGTGCCCATGAAAAACCAGTTGGTCTGGTATCCAAAATATCCAATGAGCTCCAGTCCAGTCTTGGAACTCGCAATATGGGCTAAACTAAAACTCATGGTAAACAAAGCCATATAACGTCCTTCATGTCCTTTTGGAGCTCTGCTTAAAGCAAAAGAATTGGAGAAAGGAAAGATGAACATTTCCCCAAAAGTGATTATAATGATGCTGATTACTAATATTCCCGCCCAAGTGTTTATCAAAAGCAGGTAAAAACTAATGGACATCAGTACGCAGCCCCACAGAATAATTTTGAGTTTATCAATACTTTTTCTTTGGCTGAAACTGACAATAGGCATTTCCAAAAAGAAAATTAATAATCCGTTCAGGGATAGTAAAAGACCACTTTGAAATTCGGTCAAGCCAAATTTTTCATTGTGATACAACGGTAAAGTGGTGAAAAGTTGGAAAAATAACATGGCAGTGGCAAAACAAACAAAAAGGAAGATCCAAAATATTTTGTCTTTGAAAACAGAAGCTGGGATTTCGGTTTCATTATTTACCGAGTTTAAATCGGCTGGTTTTTTGCGTTCTTTTACCAATAATGCAAAAATCAAAATGGAAACGATACAAGAACTTCCATCTACCCAAAAAAGACCGCTATATCCTAAATTCATGATGATTAAACCTCCCAGAGCCGGTCCAGCGGTAAAACCTAAATTTACCGCTAGTCTTACTAAAGTCAATGCTCTGGTACGATTTTCAGGTTTCGCATACGTGCCAAGGGAGACAAACATGGCGGGACGAAACATATCGGCAACGGTCATAATAACAAACATCCCAATGCACAATCCCCAAAAAGTACGAATGTATTGTACTAAGAATAATAGGATTCCACTGGTAAATAAACTGAAAACCATGATTTTATAAAACCCAATTTTATCAGATAATTTCCCTCCAAGCCAAGAACCTAACATGGATCCAAAACCAAAAGCTACCATAATCCATCCAACTTGTGCGTAAGAAAATTGTAAATCTTCTTTTAAATATTTGGATAGAAAAGGCAAAACCATCGTACCGGCGCGATTGATAAACGTAATCAAGGTAAGAATCCATACTTCTCTTGTGAATCCTCTAAAATTATTAATGTAACGTTGGAAAGCGGTGTGGATCATATATAAAGTTCTAATTTTGTAAAGGTAGAAAACTTTGTAGTGATGCGACTTTGTGGCATTGTAACTTTTAAACTATTTTTGCTTAAAATTATATAGGACTATCCGCAAAGAAGACAAAATAAATTTTTTTACCATTAAGAAATTAAGAAAATTAAGTTTTATCCTTAGTGAACCTTAATTGCTTAATGGTTCAACAGGAATTACTTTATTTTTAATGAAAAAAAATAATCCAATATTATTAAAGAAGAAAGTCAAAAAGATATTAATATGAGAACACTATTTACTTTGTTTCTTTTGGTTCAATTGAATTTTGGCTTTGGCCAAGAAAAATTTGATGCGGCATCTGTAACCAAATTTCAAGAAGTTATAAACTCTGAGTATTCTGATGCAAAGACAAGTCCTTTGAATTCAGAAGATTTAGCTGTATTCAAAACGTTAGATTTTTATCCCATAAATGAAAAGTTTTTTGTCGTAGCAAAATTCGTGAGAACAGTTAATGAAAAGCCGTTTGAAATGAAAACCACTGGGGAAAGAAAGCCAATGTATGTGAAATACGGTGAAGCTTATTTTGTTTTAGATGGAAAAGAATTTAAACTGAATATTTACAAGAATATTGAACTTTCTAAAAAGAAAGAATACAAAGACTATTTGTTTTTACCGTTTTCAGATTTGACTTGCGGAAATGAAAGCTACATTGGCGGAAAATATATTGATATGAAAGTGCCTAAAGGTAAAACGATTGTCATCGATTTTAATACATCGTACAATCCATATTGTGCTTACAGTCATAAATATTCTTGCCCAAAAGTACCCTTGGAAAACGATTTGAATATCGAAATAAGAGCAGGAGTCAAAAAGTTTCATGATTAATGGAATTCTTTAATTTACATACCCATAAATTCACGAATCAGCCCAATGTGTTGGAATTAGTCAATCAATATCCACAGGAATTTGATGGTACGATTCCCTGTTATTCTATTGGAATTCATCCTTGGTTTATTGTTGAAGATAGAATTGAAGCTGATTTAGAGATTATTGAAAGCAAATTACAAGAGGCAAATTGTCTTGCGGTTGGTGAATGCGGACTGGATAAACGTATTGAAATCCCAATGGAATTGCAGCAGATGGTTTTCGAAAAACAATTGCTTTTGGCACAGAAATATCAAAAACCAGTTGTGATTCATTGTGTTGCCGCTTTTCAGGAATTGATTGAAATTACGAAAAAATTGAATATTACGGTTCCAGTACTAATTCATGGATTTTCCAAAAGCGAACAGTTAGCGAAACAGTTATTGGACAATGGATTTTATATTTCTTTTGGTAAATATTTATTGTTAAATCCGGAGTTGGAATTGGTTTTTAAAAATATGCCGAATAATCGATTTTTCTTGGAAACCGATACAGTTGAAGAAGGGATTGATGCTGTTTATGCTTTGGCAGCAAAATATAAAGGAATTTCGGTTGAAGAAATTCAAAAACAGGTGAATAGTAATTTTATGGAAGTATTCAAGAATAGAATTTAAACATAGTTACGGATGAAGTTTTAGAACTTTAAACATTAAACTTTAAACAAAAAAAAATAATGGCAGAGTGGACAGAAAGAGCCGAACTTTTATTTAAAAAAGAAGGTTTAAATAAATTGCAGAATGCAAATGTATTAGTCGTAGGACTTGGTGGTGTGGGTTCTTTTGCAGCCGAATTTTTGGCTAGAGCAGGAGTGGGGAAAATGACCATTGTAGATGGAGATGTAGTTGATATTACCAATATAAACAGACAATTACCAGCTTTACATTCTTCTGTGGGGCAACCCAAAGTTACTGTAGTTGGTGACCGATTAATGGATATCAATCCGGAATTGAAACTGACCCGCGTACAAGAATTTCTTTCGCCAGAGCGTGCTTTCGAGATTGTTTCGGAGGAATTTGATTATGTATTGGATTGTATCGACAGTGTAACCCCAAAATTGAATTTGATTATCGCCGCAAAGCGAAAAAGAGTGAAAATTATAAGCAGCATGGGTGCTGGCGGAAAGATGGAAGCTTCCAAAGTAAAAGTGACCGATATTACGAATACCGTCAATTGTTTTTTTGCAAAAACAATCAGAAGACGTTTGAAAGAATTTAAAATTGATAAATTGAAAGTCGTTTTTTCTTCTGAAATTCAGGATGAATCAAGTCTGAAAATGACGGATGGTTCTAATTTTAAAAAATCATTCTACGGGACAAATAGTTATATGCCAGGATTATTTGGTTTATATGCTGCGGAAACTGTGATTCGTTATTTGCTTAAAAAGGAGTAGTTTTTAGTCTCAGTCTCAGTCTCAGTCTCAGTATTCTGATAATCAAACATCTAACCTCTAACCCCAAACTTCTAACCTAAAAAAATGATACAAACAGTAATTTTTGATATGGACGGCGTAATTGTCGACACAGAGCCCGTACACCGTTATGCTTATTTTAAACAATTTGATGAATTGAATATTGCTGTTACGGAAGAAATGTATACCTCATTTACAGGGTTTTCAACTAGAAATACATTCCAGACTTTGAAGGAAGCTTTTCAATTGAATCATAATGTTGAGGATTTAATTCAAAGAAAAAGGAACATATTTAATGATGCTTTTGATAGTAAAGAAGATTTAGAATTGCTGGAAGGCGTTGAAAACTTAATCAAAGGATTACACGAAAACGGAATGCAATTGATATTGGCTTCCTCTGCTTCAAAAGTTACTATTGAGCGTGTTTTTCGTCGTTTTAAACTGCATCAATATTTTACTCATGTCGTGAGTGGAGAAGATTTTCCTAAATCAAAACCGCATCCTGCCATTTTTGAACACGCAGCTAGTTTATCGATTGCTCCAAAAGAAAATTGTATTGTAATTGAAGACAGTACTAATGGAGTGAAAGCTGCTAAAGCTGCTGGAATTTTCTGTGTGGGTTACAATAGCATTCATTCAAAAGACCAAGATTTATCGGAAGCGGATGTAGTAATTAATCATTTCAATGAATTGGGTTTGGATGAAGTGAATAATATTGACTCCAAATTAAGGAATATTTAACATTTAAGAATACCTGAATTTGTAAATTTGGGAAACATAAAAACAGATACTATGAAAAACATCTTAATTGCATTTGCTATCATTATTGCAAATTTCACCATTGAGGCACAAGTGAAAACGCCTCAAGCCAGTCCAAAAGCCGCTATTATTCAAACGGTTGGTTTAACCCAAGTTGAAATTAATTATTCCAGACCAAGTGCTAGAGGAAGAGCCGTTTTTGGTAATTTAATCCCTTTTGAAAAAGTGTGGAGAACGGGAGCTAATGAAAACACAACAATATCATTTAGTGATGATGTAGTTATTGATGGAAAAACTTTAAAAAAAGGAAAATACTCTATGTATACTGTTCCTAAAATTGAAAGCTGGGATATCATATTTTATTCAACTACAGATAACTGGGGAAATCCTGAAGAATGGAACGAAGCTAACGTAGTATTAAGAACCACGGTGAAGGAAGAAACTTTGCCAAAACCAGTTGAAACTTTTACTATCGGGATAAGCGGTTTAGATAATAATTTTGCCTATTTAGAAATGTATTGGGAGAGTTCTTATGTTGCTTTAAAGTTTGAAGTTCCTACTCAAAAAACAGCAATGGCAAGTATTGAAAAAGCTTTGGCTGGACCAGCTGCCGGTGATTATTTTTCTGCAGCGCAATTTTTATTGCAGTCTAATGGAGATAACGCTAAGTCATTAGTTTATGTAAATAAAGCTTTAGAAATGAATAAGGATAAACCATTTTTTTACTACCGTTTAAAATCATTGATACAAGCAAAACTTGGTGATAAAAAAGGTGCTATTGAAACGGCAAAAATATCTATGGCTGCAGCTGAAAAAGCTAAAAACCAAGATTATGTAAAGATGAATAAGGAAAGTATTGCAGAGTGGAGTAAGAATTAATACTTTGTTTTTTTTTAATCTTAAATCCCGTTCGCCTAAGCAAACGGGATTTTTTTATAATTAATAATGAAAACTATTCGTGCTAATATTGAATTTAAAATGTTAGGCTAATGATTTTTCTTTCCTAAAAATAGTCCATTGTAAAACTAAAGAAATTATAATCGTTAACATTGCTCCAATGAAATTTAGCCACAAATAACCCAGTTTTTCTTCTCCGCTTGGGTAAATATAGATGGCAAAATAATAGATTATAAAAATGGTGATTTGCGTTACAACCGCGCTGTAAAAAATAGCTTTAGATTTGACTTGTTTAATATAAAATCCGACAAGAAAAATACCGAGAACCGTTCCGTAAAATATAGATCCGATGATATTTACCAATTGGATTAAATTTTCAAATAAGGTTCCTATGCAAGCAAAAAGGATGGCAATTACCCCCCACATTAATGTAAAAAACTTTGTGGCATTCAGATAATGTTTTTCTGATTTTTCTTCTTTCAAATTACGCTTGTAGATATCAATTGCAGTGGTCGATGCCAAGGCATTCAGTCCGGAAGCAGTTGAAGACATAGCTGCAGAAATAATTACAGCCAATAATAAACCGATAAGTCCTTTGGGTAAATAATGCAAAATGAAGTGGAAAAAGACATAGTCTTTATCGTTAGTTTCACTTCCGCTATCGGCTTTCAGAATAATTTCTTTTGCTCGATCTCTTAAATCTTTCTCCTTATTAGATAAAGTAACTAATTCTTTTCGAAGGATTGGATTGTCATAATCTTGATTCAACTGATCAATGTACAAGAGATTAATCACTTTTTTATCTTCTGATAAATCGTCTAGTTTCTTTTCTAAAGAATGATATTCACCTTTGTATGCCGATTTTTCAACTATTATTTTATTGTTCGGATTAAAATTTAACGGAACTGGATTGAATTGGAAAAAGACAAAAACCATCACACCGGTAAGTAAAATAAAGAACTGCATAGGAACTTTCAATAGACCGTTCATAATCAATCCCATCTGACTTTCTCGAACAGATTTCCCTGATAAATAACGTCCAACCTGAGATTGGTCTGTACCAAAATAAGCCAAAGCAAGGAAAAATCCTCCCGTAATACCACTCCAAAAAGTATATTTTTCCTCAGGATCAAACGAGAAATTTACGATATTCATTTTGTCATTTGCTCCAGCGATATGCAAAGCACTAGTGAAAGTCATATCATTTGGTAAATAATGTAAAATCAGAAAGAAGGTAATAAACATCCCCGACATAATCACAAACATTTGCTGTTTCTGAGTCACGTTTACCGCTTTTGTTCCTCCCGAAAAAGTATAAATAATTACCAAAACACCAATAATAATATTCATAATAGTGAGATTCCAGCCTAGCAACGCAGACAATATAATGGCCGGCGCATAAATGGTAAGACCTGTTCCTAGTCCCCTTTGAAATAGAAAAAGTAAGGCCGCAAGGGAACGCGTTTTAAGATCAAATCTTTTCTCGAGATATTCGTACGCTGTATATACTTTGTATTTATGATATATTGGGATAAAAGTGACGCAAATAACTACCATGGCAATTGGTAGTCCAAAATAGAATTGTACAAATCCCATTCCGTCGTGATAAGCCTGCCCCGGTGTAGATAGAAAAGTGATCGCGCTGGCTTGAGTTGCCATAACCGAAAGACCAACAATATGCCAAGGCGTTTCATTACCGCCAAGAATAAAGTCTTCTACATTTTTGCTGCCTTTGGTTTTCCAAGCACCATAAATAACAATAAATAATAAGGTGACAATAAGTACAATCCAATCAAATAGTTGCATAAGTTAAGAGTATAATTGCATTATTAGGTAAAAAATTAAAATATAGATCGCATTGACTGCAAGGACCCAACTATAGCTTTTTTTCCAAGTCTTTAATTTTTTCTTTTCCATTTTTTAATGTGTTATGGCTTAAATTTTTGTGCAGGAATTTTTACTGGAGCTTTTAAAGAAATTATATTTGATAATAATCTAAAAGCACCTGGAACTCCTTCCGGTAATTCTCTAAAAAAACTCAAGCCGGTATAAATATAGTATCCTTTTCCGTACGGAGCAACTAGTAAAGCCCCGTTTTTTGGAGTTTCACCTTTGTCATTTGATGATAAAATAGGAGTGAAGGCTGGGTCAAAGTTATTTGCATAATACAAGCCTTGTTCCTGTTGCCAGCCTTCAAAATCCTTAACTGTAATTTTATTTGGATTGTTCAAAACGGCATGATTTGGTGCTAAGAAACGAACTTCGGCATTTTCTTCAGTTACACGATCATTTGAAATTTTCATTGGAAAAGGAGCAATATTTGCAGAAACTGCCTCTTCAGGAGTGTTGTATTGCACCAGCATTGTTTTTCCTTCTTGTACAAAATCAAAAAGTATCGCTTGTTTATTGGCTAATTCTTTTACGGTATTGTAAGCTCGTATTCCTGTAATTACAACATCAAAATTGGCTAATTTTCCAGGAGTTATTTCCTCCGGTTTAAGTAGCGTTACTTTATATCCCATTTGAGACAGACTTTTAAGAACTTCGTCTCCGGCGCCCATAATGTAACCAATTCTTTCATCATTAGTTTTCAAATCTAATTTGATAAATTTTGCCTCCGCAGGTTTCAATACTTGTTGTTTGGTTATGTGGTTGTAATCGATAATTATTTGGTCTTTATCATATGGTCTATTATCAATAAACGCAATGCTTTTGGCTACAGCTTCATCATTTTGATCCGGAGGTGTAACTTGAAAATAAACGATTTGTTCTGTCCCTTTCTTTTCTAAGTTAAATGGAATTGATTTAGGTAAAACGTTCCAATTATTTGGTAGTTCCAATTTTAAATCTCCTTTGATCCCATCTTTTCCAGATTTTATTTTTACTGCTATTTCTTTATTTTTTCCGTTTTTAAAAAGGGAAACTTTATCAAGAATACTTGTGGTTACTTCAGGAACAATATCTAAATAATTATACATTTCACCCTTTACACCATCGTTATATTTGTAAATAACAGTTCGTTCAAATGGAATTTCGATGTTGTTGATTAACAGGTTAAATACCACTTTTACTTCCCGAATAATGTCTGGAATCCCAATATTTTTTTGATTTTCGACGCTATACATTCCTACTGTTCCCTTGTCTTTTAACCAATAGGGTTGCGTATAGTCAATAGTTGTTGGCAATTGTAAATCGAGATTTATGGTATTTGAAACATTATTAGCTAGTATTTTATTTTGCGGCGCATTTTTTTGCTCCGGCAAAGTGGTTATACTACTTAATTGCATGATTGTTTCACTTCTATTTATGGCTTCCAGTTTTAGTTTTACAATTCTTCCCGGAGTAGCTTCCTGGTTTTGCGCGACAGCTTCAAGATATAATCCGGAACAGGCTGCAATGATTTCTTTTATGGCGGAAGATTTTATCGTTTTCCAATGATTATCCTCCAGCGATTGTACCATTGAATAGGCTTTCGCCAAATTTGGAATGCTGGCTGAAGGATTGTGATAATCAAATTGAGTCGCAATAGTTGTCAATAATTCACCAATAGGTTTTCCGCCTTTTACTCGGTTCCAACTCGTATCAATTCCTTCAAAAATGGAACCTTTGTTTTGTAATTGTTCACCATTTATAAACTCTAAGTATTCGGTGTCTTCCCCACGACTTCCAGTGCTTCCAAAGCCTTGTGATTGGTGACGACTTCTACTTAATGCTGCAATTTCCTGATTTGATTTTCCAGTCGATGGAAAATAAACTCCAGTTTGTATGTCGATTAAATTAGATTTATCTGCTGCATCAAATTTTTCTTTACTTCCATAAAACCACCACGAAGTATTAAAAAACTGGCGCTTAGGCTGCCATGGTTGGACTAATTTTAATTGCTCTGGAAAAACTGTTGGATCATTTGCGAGTTTAAAACTTTCTACACTCAACATGGCCGAAGCGGTATGATGCCCATGTGTTGTTCCTGATGAACGATGGTCGAAACGATTGATAATTACATCGGGTTGAAATTTTCTAATTGCCCAAACTACATCTGCCAAGACTTTATTTTTATCCCAAATTTCTAATGTTTCTTGCGGATTTTTTGAAAATCCAAAATCATTAGCACGCGAGAAAAACTGCTCACCACCATCAATTTTTCTAGCTTCAAGAAGTTCTTGAGTTCTTATTACTCCTAATAATTCACGTAATTGAGGTCCTATTAAATTCTGGCCACCGTCACCGCGAGTTAAAGATAAATAACCAGTTCTTGCTTTTTTTTCATTTGATAAATAAGAAATCAACCGAGTATTTTCATCATCAGGGTGCGCAGCTATATAAAGAACAGATCCTAAAAAATTAAGTTTTTGAATTTGATTACAAATTTCAACCGAATTTAATTTTTGGGGTTGCTGCGCTTTTGTTATTTGAAAACAAAAAAGGAAAAGTATTAAAGGTAGAATATATTTATTTTGCATTTTTTTGAATTTAATTTGCAACAACTCCAAATGTAGGAATTAAATAATTTTTTATAAAATGTTTTTGATTTTCTTTCGAAAAAATAAAAACTTGATAACACAAAAAAAGAGAGACAACCTAAATTGGTTCTCTCTCTTTTTTTTAATTTTCTTAATGAAAAATCTAATTAGCCACGACCATGTCCGCGACCATTTCCATTGTTACCATGTCCTTCATTTCCATGACCATTGTTTCCACGTCCTTCGTTTCCGTGACCTTTGTTACCATGACCTTCATTACCACGATCGTAACCTCTGTTACCATTGCCACCACGATTTTCGTATTCTCTACGGTCATTATTGCGGTATGCACCTATAGATCTTTGTGGTCTTCCATGATAACCTTTGTAATATCTAACTCTATCATTTCTGTAATTGCTATAAGGTCTTGAACCATGATAGTCGTTCAATACCACTTTGTATCCGTTATACAAATCATAATTTCTATATTGTCCTGGCAAATATCTAGATCTTGTCCATCTTCCTCCATTGAAATAAATAAATTGTGTAGCTCTGATGTCGTAGTAGGCTTCAACATCAGGTAAATAATAGTAGTCAACATCAGAATAACCCTGTGGACCCCACGATGGCGCCGTTCCTATGTTTACACTTACTGAAACTTGTGCATGAATTGTGCTTGAGGCAAAAAGGATTATTCCTAAGGCGAGTAGTTTTAAAGTTTTCATTTTCCGAATATTTAATTAATAATAATTTTATACTAACTTTTTATGTCAGTAATTTTTATGTAAATCCAACAACTGTGCCAATAAATTTTACTTAACATATTTGTTGAATATTGTTTTTGAAAAAAATAATTTGATAGGTCCCTAATGACTGCGCGATCATCATGAAATAAACTTTTATTTTTTTTTACCTTGTTTACCGACTTTATCACAGTAAAAGTATGGCCTAAAGCTTAATTTGCAATTATAAAATTGTAGTTGAGAATTATATAATTTACCGTTACAATCTTGATTAAATTTTATTTAATGCGCGAATAGATAAGTGGGTAGTTTTAAAGAATCCTTTTTTCAATTCACTTGAAGAAATTAGAAACAAAGTGCAATAGATTAACTTTTATAAATGATTTCTAAAAAAAAAAGAGAACCCGCGCTGGGTTCTCTTTTTACTTCAATTAATTAGGAATTAATGTTTTCCTTTACCTTCTTTATGTTCTTTTCCTTCTTTATGGCCTTTTTCTCCTTTATAGCCTTTGTCTTCTTTATAACCATGATTTTCGTATTCTCTATGGTCATTGTTACGATACGAACCTATTGATTTCTGTGCTTTACCATGATAACCTTTGTAATATTTCACTTTATGATTTTTAAAGTTAGTATATGGTCTCGATCCATGGTAATCATTCAACACTACTTTATATCCATTATACAAGTTGTAATTTCTATACGGTCCTGGTAAGTATCTAGCTCGTGTCCATCTTCCTCCATTGAAATAAATAAATTGTGTAGCTCTAATGTCATAGTATGCTTCAACATCAGGTAAATAATAATAGTCTACGTTAGAATAGCCTGAAGGACCCCACGCTGGTGGAGTACCAATATTTACATTTACTGAAACTTGTGCATGAATTGTGCTTGAGGCAAAAAGGATTATTCCTAAGGCGAGTAGTTTTAATGTTTTCATTTTTCAAATATTTAATTAGTAATAATTTTATTGTAACCTAATCATCAATGTTTTTATATTAAACCAAAATTGTGCCAAATGGATCAATTAACATTTTATTAGGTTTAGTTTCGAAAAAAAAGAGAAGTTTATAAGCTTCTCTTTCATTTAAATTTAAAAATTGATTACAATAAAAGAATCAATAAAAGGATTATGATAATTATTGCTCCAACAGAAAAATATACACCGTTTCCTGTAGATCTTAACTCAGATTTAATGGCGCGAACTTCTTTACGAAGCGCTTTTTTCTCAGAAGATTTCAAAGAAGATTTATCCATTGCTTTTATTTCATCTAATCGGGAAAGCATAATCTTTACTTCAGCAGGTACTTCTTTAGTATTGTTTGCTATTGTAGTTGGTGTTTTTTCAGCTGCAATCATTGGAGTAGCTAAAGCGCTTAATGACAATACCATCATCATTAAATAGACTATTAATTTCTTCATCTTGTTTGTTTTTTTTGTTTAAAGTTATTATTACGGTAAATGTATAATTTAGATAATAATTTATAATTATATAATTGCAGCCGAGATTTATATAATTTACAGCATAAAAAAAAGAGGCTGATCATAGTGATCAGCCTCTTTTTTTAGAAATATTCTAAATATTAGAATTGGTATCTTAAACCCAAAGCTACATCAGAACCGTAATTGTTTTTATAGTAACCATTACCACCAAATTCAGGTCTGAAATCCAAAGAAATCAATAATGGAATGTCAAAATTATATTCAATACCTATATCTCCAGCTGCAAATGCGAAAGTATCGTTGTAATGAGTATTGTTATTGTCATAACTATAGCTACCTAAACCTCCACCAACACCTGCGTACCAGTTGAAACCTCCATCAATGTTCCAAACCCATTGGTATAAAGCTGCTAATTTGATAGCATTGTCATCATATCCGTTGTTGTTGTAGTCATTTCTGTTTCTCCAACCTAAATCTAATTCAAGTCTATTGTTTTTAGACAATCCTCTTTGGTAAGAAAGCTCGCCACCAAAACCATTATTTCCACCTAAACGTAGACCTAATGCATTTTTAGAAATGTCTTGAGCTTGAGCAGTAAATGCTAATCCAATTAGCATAATCGCTGATAAAATAATTTTTTTCATAAGTAAATTTTTGTCCTACAAAGGTATTGTTAAAGCAAACAATATTACTTGTAAAATTTTAATTAAATTTTATAAAATTCACACCTTTTGAAATCTTTAAGTTTTTAATAACGCGATACAATTTAAAATTTTTATCTAGATGAAATTATTGATGCAATCAATTGGTTGCTCAAAACATCCTCCATTTCAAAAAGGTTCTCTTCTACAGGATAGTTGGCTTCAGAGTAGCGATATAACTTCCATCTTTTTTTGTTGTATTCTAACGCTGTCAAATTTTCTACCCAATCCCCTGAATTTAAATATAAGGTAGATCCATTTTTATTTTCTTTTTGAATCATTTTGGGTTCATGAATATGACCGCAAATAACATAATCATATTTTTTTTCAATAGCCAAATCAGTTGCTGTTTTTTCGAAATCAGAAATATGTTTGACTGCTTTTTTTACACTTGCCTTTATTTTTTTAGAAAAAGAATAGGGTTCTTTTCCTAATTTCAGCAAGAACCAATTGACAAAGCGGTTCAAAAGTATTAGGTAATCATATCCCAATCCACCTAATTTCGCAATCCATTTAGAGTGTTGTACCGAAGTGTCAAAAACATCGCCATGAAAAATCCAAGCTTTTTTATCATCTAAATCTAATATTAATTTATCTGCCAAGGTGAAATTTCCCATATTCATATCACTAAATTTTCGCAGCATTTCATCATGGTTTCCTGTAATGTAATAGACCTTTGTTCCTTTGGAGGCAATACTAATAATTTTTTGGATAATTTTCAAATGTGTTTTCGGGAAATAAGATTTTCTGAATTGCCAGATGTCTATAATGTCACCGTTTAGCACTAAAATTTTAGGTTTTATGGAAGATAAATAATTATATAGTTCCTTAGCATGACTTCCATAAGTTCCAAGATGTACATCTGAAATTACAACCAGTTCAACTTTTCTTTTTTTCAATTTTCTCTATTTTGAAGTTTAACAAATTAATTGCATTTGTATTAATTGAAATGAAAGTAAAGGTTAAGAAATCTAGCACAAGATTAATTTACAGTCAATAATCCTTAAATGTTTCATAAAACTTTATCCCGAAATCGCAGGATAAAGTTTTGAACTCTAAACTAAAATCATACATTTGTTCAAAACTTATTATAATGGCGGGAAATAGCTACGGTACACTATTCAGATTAACCACTTTTGGAGAATCGCATGGAGAAGCTTTAGGCGGAATTATAGATGGTTGCCCTTCTGGAATCACATTAGATCTTGATGCAATTCAATTCGAAATGTCGAGAAGGAAACCAGGTCAATCGGCAATTGTGACTCAAAGAAAAGAACCGGACGATGTACAGTTTCTATCCGGAATTTTTGAAGGGAAAACAACTGGAACTCCCATTGGTTTTATTATACCAAACACCAATCAAAAATCCGATGATTACTCTCATATAAAAGATAATTATAGACCAAGTCATGCCGATTATGTCTACGAAAAAAAATATGGCGTTCGCGATTATCGTGGTGGTGGTCGAAGTTCTGCCCGTGAAACTGCCAGTAGAGTAGTAGCAGGAGCAGTTGCAAAACAAATGTTATCTGAAATAAAAATCAATGCTTACGTTTCTTCTGTTGGACCGCTATTTTTAGAAAAACCGTACCAGGAATTAGATTTTTCGAAAACGGAGAATAATCCTGTTCGTTGTCCGGATGAAGTAATGGCAAGTGCAATGGAAGATTATATTCGCGACATCAGAAAACAAGGCGATACGGTAGGTGGAACTGTAACCTGTGTAATTCAAAATGTGCCTATTGGTTTAGGGGAACCTGTTTTTGATAAACTTCATGCTGAATTAGGTAAAGCCATGCTTTCTATAAATGCAGTGAAAGGATTTGAGTTTGGAAGTGGTTTTTGTGGGGCAAAAATGAAAGGTAGCGAGCACAACGATTTATACAATCCTGACGGAACTACAAAAACTAATCTCTCTGGGGGAATTCAAGGTGGAATTAGCAACGGAATGGATATATATTTCCGAGTTGCATTTAAACCTGTTGCGACCATTATGCAAAAACAAGAAACGTTAGATAATCAAGGAAACATAACTGAAATGACAGGAAAAGGACGACATGATCCTTGTGTTGTTCCTCGTGCAGTTCCTATTGTTGAAGCAATGGCTGCAATAGTCCTTGCTGATTTTTATTTAATTAATAAAACGTATTTCAAATAATCAATTTCATAATAACCAATTTTAGATAACAGATAACCAATTAAATGAATACAACCGAAACCAAGAAAGCATCAATTTTTTCAAACCTAACGACTCAAATACTTATTGCAATGGTATTTGGAGCTCTTTTAGGGATTATTATTCATAATTCTATTTCGCAAGAAGCGGCGCTATCCTTTAGCAGCAAAATCAAAATGCTAGCTACTGTTTTTATTAGATTAGTCCAAATGATAATTTCACCATTAGTATTTACAACGCTAGTTGTAGGAATTGCTAAATTAGGTGATATCAAAGCAGTAGGGCGAATAGGCGGGAAAGCCCTTGGTTGGTTTTTTACGGCCTCATTCATTTCCTTGTTATTAGGTATGTTTTTTGTAAATCTGCTTGAACCAGGAGTTGGACTTAATTTACCAAATGTTGATTTAGCTTCTGCTTCAGAAGTGACCGCAAAAACACAAAGTATTTCCTTTGAAAACTTCATTGAGCATATTGTGCCTAAAAGTATCTTTGAAGCGATGGCGACTAATGAGATTTTACAAATTGTCATATTCTCTATTTTCTTTGGTTTGGCAGCGGCGTCTTTGGGAAGTTATGTAAAACCAGTTATCAACGCATTAGATAAAACATCTCATATCGTTTTAAAAATGGTAAACTACGTAATGAAGTTTGCTCCAATTGGTGTTTTCGGTGCTATTGCAGGTGTCTTTGCAGTAAGAGATTTCCAAGAATTAGCCATAACTTATTTTAAATTCTTTGGTTCTTTCTTAATTGGAATTTCATCAATTTGGGTTGTATTAATATTAGTAGGATATATTTTTCTTAAAAGCAGAATGACTGTTTTGCTTAAAAGAATTGTAAGTCCATTAATTATTGCATTTGGAACTACAAGTAGCGAAGCAGTTTTTCCTAAGCTTACGGAAGAGCTAGAACGCTTTGGAGTCAAAGACAGAATCGTTTCTTTTATGCTTCCATTGGGCTATTCTTTTAATTTAGATGGGAGCATGATGTACATGACATTTGCCAGTATTTTTATTGCTCAAGCTTATGGAGTGCATTTAGATTTGGGAACTCAAATGACGATGCTTTTAGTTTTAATGCTAACCAGCAAAGGAATTGCAGGCGTACCTAGAGCTAGCTTAGTAGTTGTAGCTGCGACTTGCGGAATGTTTAAAATTCCAATTGAAGGAATTGCATTAATTTTACCAATAGACCATTTTTGTGATATGTTTAGAAGTGCAACGAATGTTTTAGGAAATGCATTAGCCACTTCAGTAGTTGGGAAATGGGAAGCGGAAGCTGAAGATGAAATGGTGACACCGGAAATTATCTAAAATATTCTTTTACCGTAATAGTGATCTAACCCATTTGTTTATCAAATGGGTTTTTTATGTTGTAGTTTTTTGTTTTTATATTAAAGTATATAGCATGTAAAAAGAAGGTTGAATTGCCAATTAGTTGCTGTGTTTTACTTTTTGAATGACCAAATATTAAAATTATGAATGTATTGATAGATTCTTCATTTTTTTTATGAATAAATTGTATATTTGACTCAATAATAGCTAAATATGTCCCAAATTAGATTTTTTTTGTTAATTGTAACATTAACTTTTTTTAATGTTAACTGTTATTCTTTACCTATAACAACACCGAATAATGAAATCTTAAAATTAACAAAACAAGCATCTACTTATTTGCGTAATTCTAATTTTGAAAAATCATTAGTAACAGCCAGACTTGCATTGCATGAGGCAATTAAAGTCAAGGATAACAATCTAATTGCATGCTGTTATAAAACTATCGGTTCAAATTTTGAGGAATTAGCTGAATTTGATAAGGCTATTTTTTTTTATAAAAAGGGACTTTCTTATGTCAACAAAACCGACAATGACACCATTAAATATGGAATAAATAATAATTTAGGCAATATATATTGTTTCGAAAAAAAACAGTTTCAAACAGGAATTAGCTATTACAAAACTTCATTAGCGAATTGCGCAAAAATAGCGGATACTAGCAAGATTGTTTTAACAAAACTCAATATTGCTTGGGCTTTTTTTGATATCGGTTTTTATGAAGAGGGTTATCCTTATTTGAAATTTATCAATACTTATCATCAAAAATTTGGAAATCAATCGACCATTGTGGCTTTAAATATGCTCAATGGCATGTATTACGCATATAAAGAAGACAATAAAAAAGCGACTACTTCTTTTTTAGAAGGAATCAAATTAGGAGAAGAAGGAAAAGAAAAATTAGATTTGTCTTACACTCATCAAGAATATTCTAAGTATTTGTTTAAAAAAGGAAACTATAAAAAAGCATATGAAAACTTGGTTCTTTATGATAAAATAACAGTTGATCTTTTCAATAAAGAAAGAATTGAAAAGGCAAATAGGGCTGGAATTAACCTCCAGTTAGATGAATATAAAAGAGAAATTGAAAAAATTGAAAATGAAAAAGACTTACAAACGCAAAGTTTAAGAAAGTCAAAAATTATTATGCTATTGTTTATTGTTGTACTAACGATATTATTAATGTTTCTTTTTACATTATATAAAAACAATATTTTCAAGAAAAATATAAACACCGAGCTTTCTTCTACGAACGAAAAATTAATTTTCGCAAAAGAAAAAGCAGAAGAAGCATCAATTTTAAAATCACAATTTGTGTCAACCATTAGTCACGAATTGAGAACTCCTTTATATGGCGTTATAGGAATTACAAATATGCTTTTAGATGAGCACAAGGAATTGGCTAACAGCCCACATTTAAGTTCTCTTAAGTTTTCAGCTCGGTATTTGCTGTCATTAGTCAATGATGTTTTGCAAATTAATAAAATTGAGGAGAACAGAATTATCCTTGAAAATTTGACTTTCAATATTTCTGACGAAATAAATATGATTAAAAATTCACTTACGTTTCTGGCTAAAAATAATAATAATAGTATTGATGTAAATATTGACCCTGCAATTCCAGAAAATTTAATCGGTGATAAACTGAGACTTTCTCAAATAATAATAAATCTTGTTGGTAATGCTTTGAAATTTACTAAAAATGGCGAAGTATTTATTGAAGTGAATTTATTAAAAGTAACTAATAAATTTCATTTTATTGAATTCAAGATAAAGGATAATGGAGTAGGTATTGCAATTGAAGATCAGGGAAAGATATTTGAAAAATTTGTCCAAGTAGGAAGGAAAGAGGATGATTATCAAGGAACTGGCTTAGGTCTATCTATTGTAAAAAGGTTGTTGAAATTGTTTGGAAGCGATATTTCTTTAGAAAGTGCTTTAGGAAAAGGAACCGAATTTAAATTTACAATAGCATTTGAATCTGACCCTAATAAAACAAAAGAGATAATAAATAGTATCCAAGTTGATTTATCGTTAAATAAACTTTTGAAGGTTCTGGTTGTTGAAGATAATAAGATTAACCAAATTGTAACCGAAAAAATTCTCAAAAAAAATAATTACTCCTGCTCCATAGTCGATGATGGATTTCAGGCTATAAAAGTACTGGAAGAAGAAAATTTTGATATTATATTTATGGATATTAATATGCCTTTAATGAATGGGTTTGAAACTTCAAAAAGGATTCGAAGTGCAGGAATAAAAACACCCATTGTAGCTTTGACAGCTTTTGATAAAGAAGAAATTGCTGAAGAAGCTATTTCTGCAGGAATAAACGATATTATAGTAAAACCATTTGACTCCAATACATTATTCAAGTGCATCACTAATCTTGGTGCTAAAACTTGAAATGAAAAGCTTTTAAATATCATTATTAATTGAAATTTTCAGTGTAAATTTTTATAAAATATAAAAATCGCTAAATCAAAGGGAAAGTTTAATATCGCCAATGATTTAACGATTTTGATTTATTCAAATCAAATAAATCATTAATTTATTTGATTGCAATTGTTTTATGCGTTTTTTTCATGGAGCCGTTTATTTTGGCTATCTCAACATGTAGAATTCCATCTTTATAAGTCGCTTCAATTTTATTTTCATCTAAATATTCAGGCAAATAGAAAGATCTGTAGAAAGATTGATAGTTAAATTCTTTACGTACATAATTACCTTTTTTTCTGGTTTCTTCTTCTTCTTCTTCTTCTTCTTCTTCTTCTTTCTCAGAAGAAATCATAAGCATATTGTTGTCAATTTCGATTTTGAAATCTTCCTTTTTCAATCCGGGAGCAGCCAATTCAACTTCTAATTTATTATCTGTTTCTTTTAAGTTTACCGAAGGTAAATTACTTCCGATAGCCGAAAAATTTTTGTTTGTCCAATCAAAAATATCTCTTGTGAGAATATCATCAAAAAGAGGATCCACTGATGCGACAAAATTGTTTCTTTTTACTAAATTTCCCATAATAGTACGTTTTAAATTGTTTAATTAAGTTATATAAATTTAACTAAAATCTATAGCGCAATTTATAATTTAACAGTTAAAACGTTTAAAAACAGTTTGTTATCGATGAATTACTTATTTGAATAAAAACGATAAAAAAGATTTAGTACAATTGAATTTCTAAGTGGAACCAATTAATACCAACGTTTTTTATTTTGTTTTGAAATATCGGATTTTCTTGATTTATGAGCTCCGCCACTGCGATTAGAATTGTTTTGTTTTGCAGCAGGAGCTGTTTCCGGACTTCCTGAATGCCAGCCATACGGATGATCGTTTACAATTTTTACATCTACTTTTATTAATTTTTGGATATCTTTCCAGTACTGATGCTCGTCCTTACTGCAAAAAGAAATTGCAATACCTTCATTTCCGGCACGACCAGTTCTACCAATTCGATGCACGTAAGTTTCAGGAATATTAGGCAAATCAAAATTAATTACAAATGGTAATTGGTCAATATCAATTCCTCTAGCTGCAATATCGGTAGCCACTAAAACATTGATTTCTTTATTTTTGAAACCATCTAAAACGCGTTGTCTTGCGTTTTGAGACTTATCTCCATGAATCGCTTCGGCTGCAATGTCATGTTTATGTAATGCTTTTACAACATTGTCTGCTCCATGTTTGGTTCTTGAAAAAACCAAAACATTCGATAAGTTTTCATTTTTTATTAAATGATAAAGTAAATTTCTTTTTTCTGTTTTTTCAACAAAATAAACGCGTTGTTCCACATTTTCGGCAGTTGACGAAACAGGAGATACGGTTACGGTTGCAGGATCTTTTAAAAACATTTCGGCCAATTCTCTTATGGCCATTGGCATTGTTGCTGAGAATAAAAGTGTTTGTCTATTATTTGGTGTCAATTTCACAATTTTTTTGACATCATTTACAAATCCCATATCAAGCATTTGATCTGCTTCATCGAGAACTAAAGTGTGTAAGTGATCTAAATCTATAAAACCTTGTTTTACTAAATCTAGCAAACGTCCCGGAGTTGCAATCAAGATATCAATTCCTTTTTTTAACATCTCCACTTGTGGCATTTGAGAAACTCCTCCAAAAATGGTGAGTTGGACTAAGTTGGTATATTTTCCATATTGGTCAAAATTTTGTCCAATTTGAACTGCTAATTCTCTTGTTGGTGTAATAATTAGGGCGCGTATTGGGCTTGCTTTTTTAGACGAACCCACTATTCTGTGCAATTGATGAATGATAGGAATAGCAAAAGCTGCAGTTTTTCCAGTACCGGTTTGTGCGCAACCGATCATATCTCTTCCCGATAAAACGATTGGAATAGCTTGTTCTTGTATGGGAGTTGCTTCTAAATAGCCTTGTTCAAATACGGCTTTTTGTATACTTTTTGAAAGTGATAAATCTTCGAATAACATATTTTAGGTATTAAATATCTTGTATTAAGTACATAGATAGTGCTGCAAAGATAGTATTAATATTCTTCATGCCTATTTTTATGCTATTTTGGATAGGAATTTTGGGAGCGTTATAGTATGGTTCTTGTCAAAGCAAGATTATTATTAGTATTAGATTTAATAAAATCGGTAACAAGATAACCTATAAGCTTTCCAATTAGATGATTGTTTTTGTCTTCTCCTAAATCTGGAGCGCCTTCGCAAATATGTAAATAGGTTGCGTTTTTATTTTTTGCGAAAAACGAAACAAATTGACGAAGTTGTTCAACAGAGAAGCCACTCAAAGTCATTGCGCTGCAAGCAATATTAGGAATAGCATCCAAATCAATTTCGATTCCATAAAAATCATCATTTACAAATTCCAAAGCTAGTCCCATCTCCATATTGAACTCCTTTTCTTTTCTAATATTAATACTGTCGTACGTATTGTAGCGCACGCGATCTTCAATTTTTTTAATGATATCCAAAACGCTTTTAGAAGTATAGTTTTCGTGTAAACCAAAAATGAAATATTTTTTAAGAAAACCTTCTTCATAGGCATAAGAAAAACCATTGCCGCTGTGTCTTCCTTCTAAAATTCTAAAATCAGAATGAGCATCAAAATTTATCGCATTTACAGGTTTACCCTTGGCTAAAGCCGAACCTTTAATATTTCCGTAAGAATTATTATGACCTCCACCAATAATTATAGGAGTTTTTCCTGATTTTACTATATTGAAAATTATATGAGACACATCTTTATCTATTTTTTCAACTAACTGACTTAATTTGGCTCTGTCGTCAATGTCGTTAAAATCTAAATGTTCCACATCTTTCATTTCTTCACTAACATCTAATTGTCCTAAAACAATGAGTTGACTTCCTTTACAAAAACGGTTGTGTTGAATATTTGCAATACTTTTTATAGCACTATCCCAAGCAGATGCGGCTCCTGGTCTCCCAAAATTAGCTCTTATGCCAATATCTTCGGGTATTCCAAATAATACATATTTAGCCTCAGAAGTTTTAAGAAACTCTACTGTATCAGTCTCTTTTGGCACTATTATCATTTTCTCACCAAATTTTATTTCACCACTTCTATGGTTAGTAATTTTAGCAAGATCATTGATTGTAAAAGGGATAATCTTTTCCATTATTAAAAAAAAATATTGTTAAAAATAATATAATTGTGTAAATTTACGTTATCAAGTCATTATATTTCAATTTAATTATAAAAAATAAAAAATGGAAAATCAAAAAAGCAGTTCAGGTTTAAAAGCGGTGGTTGCAGTTTTAGCAGTTTTATTAGTGGGAAGTTTAGTATATATATTTAAAATGACATCCGATACCGAAGTTGTAAAAACAGAATTAAAGTCTACTTTAACTGAAAAGGAGACTGTAATGAAAAATTTGCAAGATTTGAAAACTACTTATGACGCTGCGATATCCGAAAATACTTCTATGTCTGATGAATTAACTCAAGAAAGAGATAAAGTAGTAAACTTAATGAATGATCTTAGTAAATCAAAAGGAGATGTAGCTTCTTTGTCAAAATACAGAACTCAAGCTATTGCATTACAATCTAATATGAAAGTATTAATGGCTGAAAATGCAGGTTTGAAAAAACAGAATACAACTTTAACGACACAACGTGATAGTACAGTTGTTGTTCTTGGAGAAGCTAAAAAATCTAATGAAACCTTAGCAGGACAAAATCAAGAGCTTTCAAAAGTAGTAGAAAAAGCTGCCAAATTAACTGTTTTGAATACGAGAGGTTCAGCCTTTAAATTAAAAAGTTCTGGAAAAGAGGTTGCTACAGATAAAGCCAGTAGAGCAGATGTTCTTAAAATTAGTTTTACCATTGCTGAAAATCAAGTAGCACAATCAGGAGCTAAATCGTATTATGTTCAAGTAATTGACAGTAAAAACAATGTTTTGGGAGATAAGAAAACAGAAACTTTTGGTGATAACACTTTGACTTATAGTTTTGTATCTAATGTTAATTATGAAAATAAAACAGTTGATGTTACAGAAAATTTGCGAGGTAAAGATTTTCCAAAAGGAACTTATTTTGTAAATATATTTGATAAAGATCAATTGGTTTCTAAAACCAGTTTTAATTTAAAATAAATTCTAAAGTAATTAATTGCGTAAAAAAAAGAGGAACTTTTAAAGTTCCTCTTTTTTTATGTAAAAATTTCACCTTCTATGATTACAGTATCGATTAGATTACTTCCAAAAGCATACGGCAATTGATAATAAGAGGGTATAGGTTTAGTGATGATTAGATTTGCTTTTTTTCCCACTGTTATGCTCCCATGTGTTTGTGAAATTCCCATCGCATAAGCGCCATTTATTGTGGCAGCATTTATGGCTTCTTCGGGAGTCATTTTCATTTTTATGCAAGCAGTTGCCACAACAAAATTCATATTTCCCGACGGCGTAGATCCCGGGTTATAATCGGTTGCGATGGCCAATGGAAGTCCTGCAGCAATCATTTCTCGTGCAGGCGTGTAAGGAATACTCAAGAAATAAGAGCAGGAAGGCAAAGCAACAGGCATTGTTTCAGTATTTTTTAAGACTTCAATATCTTCCGCATTCATAATTTCTAAATGATCTACAGAAAGCGCCTTGTATTTTACTCCTGCCTGAATTCCTCCAATTGAATTGAACTGATTGACATGCATTTTTGGTTTTAAACCAAATCTAATTCCAGCTTCCATGATTTGTTCTGTTTCTTCGACGGTGAAGTAACTGGTTTCGCAGAATGCATCAATGTAATCAGCCAGTTTGTTTTTGGCAATTTCAGGAAGCATTTCATTAATGATTAAATCAATATAGCCTTTATGATTTTCTTTAAATTCTAATGGGAAAGCATGAGCGCCCAGAAAAGTCGCTCTGATGGTTATGGGATAATTTTGAGATAATTTTTGAATAACCCGAAGTATCTTTAATTCTCCTTCTACTGTCAATCCGTATCCTGATTTGATTTCGACTGCACCCGTTCCCAAACGCATCACTTCTTCCAATCGAGCTTTTGACTGGTCGTAAATCTCGTCTTCAGTAGTTTCGTTCAATTTCTTGGCTGAATTTAATATACCACCGCCGCGATTGGCAATTTCCTCGTAAGTCAATCCATTTATTCGATCTACAAATTCCTGTTCCCGATTACCTGCATACACAATATGAGTGTGGCTGTCGCACCAGGAAGGTAAAACCATTTTTCCGTCTGCGTCAATGCATTTTTCTGGATCGACATTTGGTAAATCTTTCATTGAACCAAAATCAGAAATAAGCCCATTTTGAATTACTAAATAGGCATTTTTAATTGTTGGAAGAATTGCCATTTCAGCACCGGATACTTTCAAAATTGAAGAATCTCTAACCTGAAGTAATTCCTTGATATTGATGATTAAGGTTGTCATTTTTTATAAAATTATTCCGAAACGGTGATTTCAAACATTTTATTCCAGTTTTTACCAGTAACAAAAATGGTTTTGGTTTTTGGGTTATAAGCAATTCCGTTTAAATAATCTTCAGGAGTTACATTGACTAATTTTCTCAAGCCTGACATGTCAAGAATTCCTTCAACTGCACCATTGTTAGGATTCACAACTGCAATCGCATCTTTTTGCCAAACATTAGTGTAAATCTTACCGTTAATCCATTCTAATTCATTCACGGCTTTTACTTTAGAATCTCCGGAGTACACATTGATGTAGTCAATCATTTTTTGAGTATTCGGATCCATTTTCCAAATTTTCTCCGTTTTATCAGTTTGATAAATGTATTCACCATCATTTGTCATTCCCCAACCTTCAATATCTTTATCGTAAGCAAATGTTTTTTCTAGTTTTAATGTTTTTGCATTATAGATGAAACCTGTTTTTTCTTGCCAAGTCAGTTGATACATTTTGTCGTTTATAAAAGTGATTCCTTCTCCAAAATATTTAGAATCGAGATTAACTTGTTTATATACTTTACCCGTTTTATAATCGTATTTTCTGAAAAATGATTTCCCGTTTAATCCTGTGCTTTCATATAAGGTGTCTTTGTAAAATTCTAATCCTTCGGTAAAACTGGCTATATCGTGCGGATGTGTATTTACAATTTTGTACTTCAATAATTTAGGCTGAACATTAGAAACCAATTCGATTCTAGCTGTTGCTTCAGAATTTTCTCCTCCAAAATAAACTAAGGCTTTTAGGTTTTGGTACCCTAATTTTTGGTCTTTTAATTCAAAAGTCAATTTGTCAAGACCTTTTTTTGATGCGATTTTTTTATCATTTACATAGTATATAATACTGTCAACGGCCTTCTCATTTGGGTTTAAAATCGCCAACTTCAACGACTCTTGAGGCTGATATTGTGCCTTGAAAGTACTATTATCGATGGTAAATATAGAATTTTCTCCTTTTTTTGTATCGCTGCAACTTGCTAGCGTAATTCCTAATAAAATGATAGATAGGAAGTTATAATTTTTCATGGTTTAAAATTTTAATAAGACAATATACAACGTTATTTTATAGGTGCAAAGGTATTGCAAAAATATAAAAAGTATTGTATATTTGCACCGGCAAGTCCTACACGATCTGCTCCTGCAGACTCCCCCAGGATGGGAACATAGCAAGGGTAAGCGGTTGAGCGATGCGATGTAGGTCGCTTGCCATTTTTTTTAATCTTCCACTTCGGGAGATTTTTTTTTGAATTATTTCGTACAAAAGTAGTCTTCCTTCGGGAGGATTTTTTTATTTTTGGACCTTTCGAAAAAAGAGTTGAGTATTTAATGCTACTCATTTTTAAAGGGTATAAAACTTTTAACCTCAAACAAAAATCAATGAGTAAAGTAGTTCTAATTACAGGAGGTTCATCGGGAATAGGGAAATCCATTGGTGAATTTTTGCATCACAAAGGCTTTGTTGTTTATGGTACTAGCCGAAATCCGGAACGGGTATTAAATTCGGTTTTTCCTTTAGTAGCTGTAGATGTTCGTGATACAGATTCAATTCATGCGGCTGTAGCTAAAATAATTTCGATTTCAGGAAAACTGGATATTGTTATTAACAATGCAGGAGTTGGAATTACCGGAGCATTGGAAGAAATTCCAATGCACGAAATCAAAAATAATTTTGAGACCAATTTCTTTGGACCAATTGAAGTGATGAAAGCAGTGTTGCCACAAATGCGTGCGCAAAAATCAGGATTAATTATTAATGTTACTTCTATTGCCGGATATATGGGTTTACCGTATCGAAGTATTTATTCGGCTTCAAAAGGAGCTCTTGAAATAATTACAGAAGCTTTGCGAATGGAAGTAAAGTCATTTGGGATCCAAATTACTAATGTTGCACCGGGAGATTTTGCCACCAATATTGCTTCGGGACGTTTTCACGCTCCTTTAATTAAAGGTTCTGCTTATGAAATTCCTTATGGCAATACCCTAAAAATGATGGATGAACATGTAGATAGTGGCAGTAATCCAAATGAAATGGCCGAAGCGGTGTATAAGATTATTCAAACTACCGAACCAGACATTCATTATAAAGTAGGGGCGTTTATGCAAAAGTTCTCGATTGTCTTGAAAAGAATCTTGCCTGACAAAGTGTACGAAAAAATGCTAATGAATCATTATAAGTTGTAATTTTGCACCGAATTTGCGTGAAGGATCGAAGTGGAAATCCTTTTACATTTTTCTTTAAAAAGTAAAAGATTGTAGCGAAGAGCCTGACCGGCTTTTTCAGCAGGTCACGCCCAAATTATAAAACACACAATTAAATTATATATTATGAAATTTTTTATTGACACGGCTAATTTAGCTCAAATTAAGGAAGCACAGGCATTAGGCGTTTTGGATGGAGTGACTACAAATCCAACATTGATGGCAAAAGAAGGAATTACTGGTAAAAACAGTATTTTGAAGCATTATGTAGATATTTGTAATCTTGTTGATGGTGATGTAAGTGCTGAAGTGAATGCTTTGGATTACGACGGAATGATTAAAGAGGGAGAAGAATTAGCTGATTTGCACGATCAAATCGTGGTAAAATTGCCTATGACTAAAGAAGGTGTTATGGCTGCTAAATATTTCTCGGATAAAGGAATAAAAACAAATGTGACTTTAGTATTCTCGGCTGGACAGGCTTTATTGGCTGCAAAAGCGGGAGCTACTTATGTTTCTCCGTTTATTGGTCGTTTGGATGATGTTTCTACTGATGGATTAGCTTTGATTGAAGAAATCAGATTGATTTATGATAACTACGGGTATGAAACTCAAATTCTTGCGGCTTCAGTTCGTCACACGATGCACATTGTAAATTGTGCTAAGATTGGTGCTGATGTTATGACTGGACCACTTTCTGCAATTTACGGTTTATTGAAACACCCATTGACAGATATTGGATTGGCTCAGTTTGTTGCTGATTTCGAAAAAGGTAATAAATAGATTTAAGATTGCATATTGCTTCGCCAGTTCGCCTTTCAGGCTCGGGCAACGATTTCTGATTTGAGATTTCGGTATAAACAAAAACTCCCATTCACCTAGGTGAATGGGAGTTTTTTTGTTGGTTTGGTTTTTTGGTTAGGTATTATAATTTAAATGATAGTTTAGTGAGCTCCACCAACTTCTACTTCATTTGCAATTCCTTGTTTTTCTAATATTGCAATCACTTTCCATCCGTAGAATGCTATAAAGGCAAAACATAAAACTGGAATAAAATAAGAATCGTGAATTCCAATGATATCAGATATTTTTCCTTGTAATGGTGGGATAATTCCACCACCCAAAATCATCATTACTAAAAATGCTGAACCTTGAGAAGTATATTTTCCTAAACCAGCGATTGCCAAAGAGAAAATTGACGGCCACATGATACTTAAAAACAATCCGCCACTCATAAAGGCATAAATAGCAGTTGTTCCAGTAGTGAACAAACCAATAAGCATTGCTGCCATTCCCATTAAACCGAAAATCATTAATGTTCTTGATGGATGATCTTTTCCTAAAAAGAAACCTGCAATTTGAAATAAGATTATGAATGCATAACCGTATAATGGCGTTACATCTTGTCCAGAAATCGCATTAGCAGCTAAAACTACTCCAAAAGCTACGTAAGGAACCACAATAAGTAAAATTTTCTTTAGTTGTGATGATGGGTTGAAAACAGAAATTGCTCCTGCCCAACGACCAATCATTAAACTTCCCCAGTACATTGACATATAAGGTGCTAATGCAGGACCCACAATTTTACCAAAAGCATCAGTTTCTAATAATGAACCAAGATTACTACCAATGGTTACTTCAACTCCTACATAAGTAAAGAGCGCTAACATTCCCAAAACTAATTGTGGATATTTCATTGCTCCCCATCCTTCAGGATTTTTTTGTGCCGTAGTATTAGCGAATAGTAACCCGATAACAACAATTAATAATGTTGCAACAGTTAATCCTAAACCCAAATAATCCTTTTCTTTATTATCTATAAAACGAGTAATAAACTCAGGATCTTCATAACGAGAGAATATGTAAGCAAATATTGCTACTAAAATTACTGTAATTGCTATTAGCGTTTTCATTGCTTTGCTGGCAGGTTCAAATGTAGAATCACTTTTCCCAGAAGGTAATTTTTTTGAAAAATAGAATAAAGCTGCAGCCATTAAAAATAAACCTCCTACAAATACATATAATACTCTCATGGAGTCTAAAGAATCTTCTTTTTGAGCAAATTCTTCAATGCTGACCCCAGAAATAACTCCGAATAACGCAAATGAAACAACTATTGGTCCTATTGTAGTTCCAAGTGAATTGATTCCACCAGCAAGATTCAATCTATTCGACGCAGTATGAGGTTCTCCTAAAGAAGCTGCGAATGGTTGTGCAGAAGTCTGTTGCAAAGAAAAACCTAAAGCAACAATGAATAATGCGCCTAAAATGAATAAATAACTACCTTGAGATACGGCCAAAATCATTAAAATAGCTCCAAAAGTACTGATTAACAAACCGTTGATGATTCCTTTTTTGAAGCCCCAACCATTTAGAATATCTTTTTTGGCTAAACTGCTGAAAATAAATAATAGTAAAGCTCCAATATAATACGCTCCATAAAAAGCAAAATCGATAAGTTGACTTTGAAATTGGTCTAAACCAAATTTAGCCTTACAAAATGGGATGAAAACTCCGTTTGATGCTCCAATAAATCCCCAAAAGAAAAATACGGTTATGAGTGTATAAAGTGCCGAATTATTCGACTTCGTTTGTTCTGTATTCATAATTATAAATAGTTTAGTTTTTAGTTAATTATTCTTTAAAAAAAAGATTACAAGAGCGTAAATATATTTGTTAAGTAAATTAAAAAAAAATAAAATAGAATAATTTTTGTGAGAATTATATAATATACATTAATTAGCAGCAAAAGGGAAGTTTTTTAGACTTTTTCTTATTTTAACCGAATTATTTGTAAAGTATTTATGCTTAGATTTCACTTTTTAAATCTTTAGGAGAATCTATTAAACTTTGTCGCGCCTATGTAAGTATTTTATATTGTGTTCCCTTTAAAAAAATTCTCGTCGCCAACGAAATGTTGTCAGCGGCTTAATATAAGTTTAAGAAATAGTCGGTACTTTTATTTCCCTATACCATTTTAAAAAAAGCATATCTTTATAAATTAGTATTTTAAAAAAAAACAGTTGATGAGTGCCCTAGAAATTAAATCAGACATTAGTTATAAAAGTGCAGGTAAATTTGAAGAAACGAGATTTGAAAAAATTCATAATGAGATTTTCAAAAACTCGACAGAAGCTTCGATAGTTGTTGCACAAGAAATTGCTGAATTAATAAAATCGAAACAAAAGAAAGATAAACAGTGCGTTTTAGGATTAGCAACTGGTTCGTCTCCAATAAAAGTGTATGAAGAATTAGTGCGCATGCATAAAGAGGAAGGGCTTAGTTTTAGTAATGTAATCACCTTCAATTTGGATGAATATTTTCCAATGACAAAAAAGAATAATCAGAGCTATCATTATTTTATGCATCAACATCTCTTTAATCATATTGACATTAAACCAGAAAACATCAATATTCCCGATGGAACTGTTTCAATTGTTGACTTAAATAAATATTGTATTGATTATGAGCTAAAAATAAAAAATGCGGGCGGGATTGATTTTCAATTATTGGGAATCGGGCGCACGGGTCACGTAGGATTTAATGAGCCAGGTTCTCATATTAATTCAGGTACCCGAATCATTACTTTGGATCATATTACAAGAGTAGATGCTTCATCTGACTTTAATGGTATTGATAATGTTCCTAAAAGAGCAATTACTATGGGCGTTTCTACAATCTTGCAATCCAAAAGAATTGTTTTGATGGCTTGGGGCCAAAATAAGGCGGATATTATAAAAAGAACAATTCAGGGAGGTGTAAGCTCTGAGGTTCCGGCTACTTTTTTGCAAAATCAGACCAATGTCACGTTCGTTTTAGACCAATCAGCAGCATCAGAGTTAACGAGGTTTAAAACACCGTGGTTGGTTGGAGAATGCATTTGGACACAAGAATTAAAAAGCAAAGCCATTGTTTGGCTAAGCCAAAATACAAGTCAGTCGATATTGAAATTAACGGATAGAGATTACAATAATAATGGAATGTCTGATCTTTTGGCACAAGAAGGTTCTGCTTACGATTTGAATATTAACATGTTCAATGTGCTGCAACATACCATTACTGGATGGCCAGGTGGAAAACCCAATACAGATGATTCTAATAGACCGGAGAGAGCTAATCCGGCTAAAAAAAGAGTTATTCTTTTTAGTCCACATCCAGATGACGATGTGATTTCTATGGGCGGAACTTTTTCGAAATTAATAAAACAAGGACATGATGTTCACGTGGTGTATCAAACCTCAGGAAACATTGCCGTAACTGATGACGAGGCACTAAAATTTGCTGAAGTTTGTAACGATTTCGTCGGCGATGATAATAGTAAAATTAATTTCGTGGCGGTTATTGATTTCTTAAATAACAAATCAGAAAATGAAATTGATTCTGTTGAAGTCCGTAAATTGAAAGGATTGATAAGAAGATGGGAATCCTATGCTGCAACCAGATATATTGGTTTAAAAGAGGCGAATATTCATTTTCTGGATATGCCTTTTTATGAAACAGGACAAATTAAGAAAAACCCAATAAGTTCGGAGGACATAGCAATTGTTGCTGCAATTATAGAAAAAATAAAACCACAGCAGGTTTTTGCAGCGGGTGATTTAGCTGATCCACACGGAACTCATGAAGTATGTCTCAATGCCATATTCGCAGCGATGAAACAATTAAAATCGAAAGCGTACATGAAAGATTGTTGGTTATGGCTGTATCGAGGGGCTTGGCTGGAATGGGAAATTCACGAAATTGACATGGCTGTACCATTAAGTCCGGATGAAGTATTATTGAAAAGACATGCGATTTTGTACCATCAGTCTCAAAAAGACAGAGTGATGTTTCAAGGAAATGATTCGAGAGAATTTTGGGTAAGGGCAGAGGACCGAAACAAGCACACTGCTAAACTATATGATGATTTAGGATTAGCAGAATATGAGGCTATTGAGGCTTTTAAACGTTTTGAATATTAAAAAACAACATTTTAAAAAGATTAAAAAATACATGAAATATATTCAAATCCTATTATTGATTGCTTTTGTATCGAATGCGCAAATGAAAAAAGAACAGTTAGATTTAATGCCTTGGCCTCAAAATATAAATTTGACAGAAGGCACTTTTGCTTTAACTAAAAATTTTAAAGTAAATATTACGGGTAATCCAAATCCTCGAATTTTTCTAGGAACAACAAATTTTTTACGAAGATTAGATGCAAGGACAGGTTTATTTCTGGAACAGGCTTATGTAACCAAAAACAATGAAGTTCCTACGGCAGAATTACAAATAAATTGTATTCAAAATGGAAAAGTAGGATTAAATGAAGATGAAAGTTATAAAATTGACATTCAGTCTAATAAAATAATGATTACTGCCAATACTGATTTGGGAGCTTTACATGCTTTGGAGACGTTATTGCAAATGTTGCAAAATACCAGCACTTCTTATTATTTCCCAACCGCTACCATCACAGATTCGCCACGATTTATCTGGAGAGGATTGATGATTGATGCAGCTAGACATTTTCAACCAATAGACGTTATCAAAAGAAATCTTGACGCAATGGCTTCGGTAAAAATGAATGTTTTTCATTGGCATTTAGCAGACGATCAAGGTTGGAGAGTCGAAATTAAAAAGTACCCAAAACTAACTGAATTAGCTTCGGATGGATATTATTATACTCAAGAAGAAATTAAATCAATTGTAAAATATGCGGATCAAAGAGGAATTCTTGTTGTGCCGGAAATCGATGTACCAGGTCATGCCTCGGCATTGCTTAGTGTTTTTCCTGAAATTGGAAGTAAAACAAGTGATGAGATTACATACACAGTTGGAAGAAGGTCGGGGATTTACACGCCAACATTAGATCCGACAAACCCAAAAACATATCAAGTGTTAAGTGATATTTTTGACGAGGTTAGCCCGCTTTTCCCCGGGAGCTATTTTCACATTGGAGGTGATGAAAATCAAGGTAAAGAGTGGGATGCAAATCCTAAAATACAAGAATTTAAGAAGAAAAATAAATTGGCTACGAATCATGAATTGCAATCCTATTTCACGATGAAATTGATTCCCATGTTAAAAAAGCATCATAAAGAATTAATGGGATGGGAAGAGATCATGACAAAAGATATGTCAAAAGATGCGATAATTCATTCTTGGAAAGGAGTGAATGAAGGTGAATCTTCTGGCAGTTCATTGATTAATGCGGCAAAAAATGGTTTTAAGACCGTTTTATCAAATGGATTTTATATTGATTTGATGCTTAGTGTAGATAGTCACTATTTAAATGATCCAATTCCTAAAAATACAATTCTTACTCCAGAGGAAAAGGACAGGATATTAGGAGGAGAAGCAACTATGTGGAGTGAACTGGTAACTCCATTGAATATAGATTCCAGAATCTGGCCTAGGACTGCAGCTATAGCCGAAAGATTATGGAGTAATGAGAATATAAATGATTTGAGCAGTTTACATAAAAGATTGAAAAACATATCCTTCAGATTGGAAGAACTTGGAATCATGCATTTGAAAAGTAAAGATGCAATTTTAAGAAACATTTGTAATAATCAAGAAACAAAGTCATTGGAAGATTTTTCTAATGTTTGTGAACCATTGAAGGTTTATAAGCGAAATGGAGGAGGAAAAAAATACTTTATGTTTTCTCCATTAACTTTATTTGCTGATGCCTGTACGGCAGATGCTTCGGATGCGTATGATTTTAATATAGCGGTCAACAACTATTTAGAAAATAAAAATACAGAAAATCAAACTTTAGTAACTAACTTTCTTAAAAAATGGATTACTATGAATTCAGATTTAATTAAATTAAGTGCAAATGCTCCATTGATTCAACCAATTTTACCTTTGTCTAAAAACCTAAGTGATATATCTGAACAACTTTTATCAGTTTTAGAAAACAAAAAAACAGTCAATCCTGATATACTGAATGGCTTATTAGAACAATTTACTTCTAGGAGCCCTGCCGATGTTGAAGTGGCAGTTTATGCAAGTTTAAAAAAGCTAAAGTAATAATACGGAGGTTGTAGGTAGTACTATTTATTAAGATTTTTTTTAATCCATTTATCTACTGGAATTTTTCTTTCAACATATTCTGAATACTCTTTGTAATTAACTAAATCAATGTATAAAACATAAAATTTTTTCCCATCTGCAGAAACTTTAAAATTTTTGAAATCATCATAATTTTCATCAGCTGCATTTATGTAAAAATCACATAATTCAAAAGTCTTTATTTTATAAAAAGATTCAAATTCGGAAGGACGCCCAACAATTTCAAAATATAGAATGTTTTCGCTACAATTAATGCCGTTAATTTGGGCTATTTTGTCTTTTCGATTTTCGAAAAAATCAAGAATATGCTTTTCTTTTTCATCATATTCAAATTGATAAGGAATGAACCTGTGGTCTTTTGTTTCAAAATCTTTTGGATGATTTCTTTCAGAAGATGGTGTTATTTCAACTCCATTTTTATTTACAAAGCCCCAAATTCCACCTATCAATGGAGAATGTTCTTCGTCTTCGGTGGTATCAAAATAACAGCCATTACAAAATGAGGCAAAACCAAATTTTATAGGAGATACCCAGTCGTATTTAGCAGTTGTTATTTTTTGGCCTTTATCGCTGATTAACCCACTTTTATTATTTTCACTGTAACGTATATAACCCTCCTGAAAGGTATCAGGTCCTTCAGAAGTCATAAAAGTTTTAAATATTAATTTACCGTTTCTGTCATAATAACAATAAGGTTTGTCTTTAAAATCTAAGTTAAAGAGTGCTGATTTTATTTCGCGGTTATTGTAGTAGGATGGCGAATTCCAAGTTGGTTTTGGGTATATAATTATTTTACGATTTTGATTTCTAACTCCTATTAAACTATCCTTTTCTACATAAAAAAATAATTTTTCCGATTGTGAAAAAGTTAGATGAGAAATAAAAAGCAATAAGAAAGTACATTTTTTATTCATATTAAATCAATTGAGTTATTTGGTTCAATCTGTTGATGTTTTTCTATTTGTTAGCGTTAAAAAAATAGTTTTTTATAAGATATAATTTATTTAAAGATATTAAAATTGGAGTAACTATTATTAAACTAAAAAAACAAAATCAACTTTTTAAAAATTTAAGTTGAATATAAAAAGAAAATGCAAGTATAACTACATTGCTATTTAGTTTACATCTGTGTATTTTTTTGTACTTTTGCAAAAATTTCTATAAAAAATATTTATGTTAACAGTTAATAATTTATCAGTTCAGTTTGGCAAACGAATTTTGTTTGATGAAGTAAATACTACCTTCACACACGGTAATATATACGGAGTTATCGGAGCCAACGGTGCTGGAAAATCTACTTTTCTTAAAATAATTGCAGGTGAAATGGATCCTACATCGGGACATATTCATTTGGAACCAGGAAAACGTATGTCGGTTTTGAATCAAAACCACAATATGTTTGACGAAAGCACAGTTCTTGAGACCGTAATGATGGGAAATAAAACATTGTATGCCATCAAAAAAGAAATGGATGCTTTGTATTTAGATTACAATGATAAAAATGCAGATAGAATAGGGGAGTTGCAAGTTCAATTTGAAGAAATGAACGGTTGGAATGCTGACTCAGATGCCGCATCGATGTTGTCAAATCTTGGAATTTCAGAAGAACATCATTATACTTTAATGGGAGATCTTGAGGGTAAAATAAAAGTTCGTGTCCTTTTGGCACAAGCACTTTTTGGGAATCCAGATTTACTTATTATGGATGAGCCTACCAATGATTTGGATTTTGAAACCATCGCATGGTTGGAGAATTTCTTGGCAAACTATGAAAATACAGTAATTGTAGTTTCTCACGATAGACACTTTTTAGATTCAGTTTGTACCCATATTTCGGATATTGATTTTAGTAAAATAAACCATTATTCAGGTAATTACACTTTTTGGTATGAATCAAGCCAATTAGCAGCAAAACAACGCGCACAACAAAACAAAAAAGCCGAAGAAAAGAAACAGGAATTAGAAGAATTTATACGTCGTTTTAGTGCGAATGTGGCCAAATCAAAACAAGCTACTTCTCGTAAAAAAATGATTAGTAAGTTGAATATTTCTGATATAAAACCATCAAGCCGTCGTTATCCAGCGATTATCTTTGATCAAGAGCGTGAAGCAGGAGATCAAATTTTGAATGTACAAAATCTAAGTGCTTCAATAGATGGGGATATTTTGTTTAAAGGGGTTGATTTGAATATGGCCAAAGGCGACAAAATTGTCCTTTTCTCAAAAGATTCGCGTGCAACAACTGCTTTCTACGAAATTTTAAATGGCAATCAAAAAGCGGATTCAGGTACTTTTGATTGGGGAGTTACTACAAACCAAGCGTATTTACCAGTAGAAAATCATTCTTTTTTTGAGAGCGATTATTCTCTTGTGGATTGGTTGCGTCAATGGGTAAAAACGGAGGAAGAACGTGACGAGGTTAATATTCGTAGTTTCCTTGGTAAAATGATTTTCTCAGGTGAGGAAGCTTTGAAAACATGTCGAGTTTTATCTGGAGGAGAAAAGGTACGTTGTATGTTGTCAAGAATGATGATGGAACGAGCCAATGTTTTGATGCTTAATGAACCAACAAATCACTTGGATTTAGAGTCTATCACTGCGTTCAATAATTCCTTGAAAAACTTCAAAGGATCTGTGATTTTTACCACTCATGATCATGAATTCTCTCAAACGGTTGCTAATCGTGTTATTGAATTAACGCCAAATGGAGCAATTGATAGATATATGACTTTTGATGATTATCTTGATGATGAAAAAGTTCAAGAATTAAGAACGAAGATGTACACTGTTTAAAAAGTAAAAAAGTATATAAAAAATAAAAACTCTCGCAATTGCGGGAGTTTTTTGATTTAGTTAAATTGCTAAATACAATCAAATTGTAATTAATTTCAAATTATTTCTTATCGAAAACTTTCCTTATGATTAGTATATTTATGGCTATTATTGCTACCACGATAAATATACCAACACCAACAACAGCTTTAAATATACCTTCGATTACGGAACAACCCGTAAATGATATTAAAACTAAAAAATAATAGTAATAATTCTCTTAATTTTTTAAGTACGTGAATGGTTTTAAAATGATGGTTAACTATTATTTAGATTTTTTAAAGTGGGATTCGTAATAATATATCCAACCTTCAACTGTTATTTTTTGCATGAGTTCTCCAATTAATTCAAATGGTATTTGGTCCATTTTTTTAAACCGAATGCAGCCTTTACCCATGTCTAATTTTTGTTTACTATGTTTTGGATATTCAGCAACAAACCATTCTCATAGTTTTGGATTTCCGTAAATTCCCATGTGATAAATGGCAATATAATTTTTCTGAGAAGCAATGTTAACAAATGGCAATGGTAATTTTGGATTGCAATGATAGCCATCGGGGTAAGTGGTTTGAGGAACTACATATCCAATCATTCCGTAACTCATTTGTTCAACAAAACCTTTCGGAATATTTTCTTGTATAGTTGCTCTAATTTTGGTAAAAACTTCCTGTCTTTCCAATGGAATCTCTTTTAAATAGGCTTCAATATTTTTTACCTTCGATTGCATTTTAGATCGTTTGTTGTAAAATTAGTAAAAAAAGATTCCTAATTATATTATCGAGTGTATGAAATATAAAAAATCAAAAAGGCACCATTAAATAAATAAGGATGCCTTTTTTCTAACCTAACAATTAACAATTTTTTTTAGTCTGTTGAAAAGCCTTTTTTTCTCTCTAAAAACGATTAATTCCATTCGCCGCCTAATGCTCGATAAACATTTATTACCGATTTAAATTGTCGTTCTTTAGCTTCTATTAATTCTAATTTCGAAGAAAGAGCGTCTCGTTGTGTCATTAAAACTTCAAAATAATCTACTTTGGATGACCTAAATAGGTCATTAGAAATCGCGATAGAACTATTTAATGCTTGAACTTCTTTGTTTTTTAAATTGTACAATTGCTCTAAGTTTTTAATATTAGATAATTCATTAGACACTTCAATATAGCCATTCAAAATTGTTTTTTGATAGTTGTACATTGCTTGTATCTGATACGCTTTAGCTTTATTAAATTCGGCTTTTATACCATTTCTATTTATTAATGGAGCTGTTAATTCTCCAAGTAACGAATACGCAATTGATTCAGGAGCTGTAAAAAGAAATGACGGTTTAAATGCTTGAAATCCCAGCCCACCTGAAATATTAAACGAGGGGTAAAATTCGGCTTGAGCCACTTTTACATCACATTTAGATGCGAATAACTCTAATTCAGCTTGTTTAATATCAGGACGATTTGCTAACAATTGAGATGGAATTCCAGATTTTATTTGCTGTGGAACCTGACTTTCAAAAATAGTTTTATCTCTAACAATTACTTGTGGATAACGTCCTAAAAGAAAATTGATTTTATTTTCGGTTTCTTTTATTTGTTGTTGGATATCAAATTCTAAAGATTCTGAATTCAATACTTCAGCTTCATATTTTTTTACAGCTAATTCACTTACTCTAGCCGCTTCTTTTTGAACTTTTACAATCCCTAAAGCATTTTTCTGTAACTGAATGGTCTCTTTTATAACATCCAATTGATTGTCTAATGAAAGTAACTCATAATAAGAATTCGAAATTTCGGCAATCAAGTTGGTAACTACAAAGTTTTTGCCTTCGATAGTCGATAAGTATCTTGAAACTGCTGCTTTTTTTGAGTTTCTAAGCTTTTTCCATATATCAACTTCCCAACTGGCATGTATGCCAATGGAAAAATCATTTAAATGTTCCGGCACGATTTGGCCTGAAGTAATTTCAGCCGAAGCATCTCCTGCACCTTGGCTGGTATAGCGCCCCACTTTTTCAGTACCAACAGCTATACCACCGGTAACACTAGGAAATAACAGCCCTTTTTTTGCACGAACATTATTACTTGCAATTGCTATGTCTTGCAAAGTCATTTGTAAGTCGATGTTTTTCGTTAGAGCGGTATCGATTAAACTTTGTAAATTTTTATCAGGAAAAAACGCTTTCCATTTTATAGCTCCTGAGTTAATGGTGTCTTTAGAATCCATGTACGCCAGCGGTATTTGCGGTGTTTCGATATAGTGAACTGGAGCAAGCATTTTACAACTTGCAAAAGTTCCCAATAATATTATGAAACCTATTTTCTTACTTTTTTTTAATTCCTTCATTTTATTCGATTTCTTCGTTTAAAGCTTGTTCTTCTTATTCTTTTTTTTCGAAAATATGCCTTTCAGTGATTTTCTAAAAATTTCTGTTAACGTTTCTTCTTCTTCATTTTCTATGAGAATATGTTTTTCAGAAATTTTCGCAAAAATGTAATACAATCCAGGGATAATTATTACACCGAATATCGTTCCAAATAACATTCCTCCTGCAGCCGCTGCTCCAATAGTTCGATTACCTACTGCTCCAGGACCAGATGCAAAAACTAACGGAATCAATCCAGCAATAAAAGCAAAAGAGGTCATTAAAATTGGACGAAGACGTGCTGTCGCTCCTTCAATCGCAGCCTGCATAGCGGTCCTCCCTGCGGCATGCCGTTGTACTGCGAACTCTACAATTAATACGGCATTTTTCCCCAAAATACCAATCAACATCACCATCGCAATTTGTGCATAGATGTTATTTTCTAAGCCCAATACTTTAAGTAGAAAGAAGGCTCCGAAAATCCCAACAGGTAACGAAAGCAGTATCGGCAACGGTAGCATGAAGCTTTCGTATTGCGCTGATAGCACCAAATAGACAAATATGAGTGAAATTAAAAATATATAAAGCGCTTGATTTCCTTGTCGAGATTCATCTATTGAAATACCTGCCCATTCTACTCCAAATCCTTTAGGTAGTGTTTTGGCTGCAACTTCTTCAACCGTTTTAAGTGCGGTTCCACTACTATATCCAGCTGCCGGACCACCACTTATTTCGGATGCGTTATATAGATTGTGTCTGGTGATTTCAGATAGACCAAAAACTTTTTCAATACTCATGAATGCTCCATAAGGTACCATTTCACCTTGATCATTTTTGGTGTAAAGCTTTAAAATATCATCTGGCATTGCTCTGTATTGTGGCAAAGCTTGTACCATCACTTTATATTGTCTGTCGTATTTAATAAAATTGATTTCGTAATTACTTCCAATAAGAGTGGAAAGATTATCCATTGCATCTGCTATAGAAACTCCTTTTTGTTTTGCTTTATCATTATCAACTTTCAACATATATTGAGGGAAACTGGCACTATAAAAACTAAAAACAGAAGAAAGTTCAGGTCTTTTAGTTAGTTCTTTTACAAAGTTCCTAGTGACCGTTTCCATTTTTTTATAGTCTCCACTACCAGCTTTATCTAAAACGCGTAGTTCAAATCCACCAGCAGCACCATAACCAGGAACAGCAGGAGGAGGAAAAAACTCAATAGTTGCGCCTTTTATATTTTTGGCTTTTTCTTCCAATTCATCCATTATCTGTTGAGAAGTCTGTTTTCTTTCATCCCAACTCTTAAGATTCACAAGACAACTTCCCGTATTAGAACCTGTACCTTCAGACAATATTTCATAACCTGACATGGAAGAAATCGATTTTATTCCTTCCATTCCAGAAGCAATTTTTTGCAATTGGTCGGCAACTTGATCCGTTCTTTCAAGTGTTGAACCTGGAGGTGTTTGAATAACAGCATAAAAAAGTCCTTGATCCTCATTAGGTATAAATCCAGAAGGCACACTAGAACTTAATGACCAAGTTCCTAAGCAAAACGCTAAAAGGACCAACATTGTTACCACTCTTCTGTTTACAATAAGACTAACCAGTTTTTGGTATCTTCCTTGCAAACCATTAAACCAGTTATTAAATTTTGCCAATAATCGATTCAATATATTGTCTTTCTTAGGAACTCCATGTGTGTTTTTCAACATCATAGCACATAAAGCAGGTGTAAAAGTAAGTGCAACAATACCAGACAGAATAATTGCCGTAGCCATGGTTACCGAAAACTGTCTGTAAAAAATTCCAACAGGACCCGACATAAACGAAACTGGAATGAACACTGCGGCCATAACTAAGGTAATCGCAATAATTGCTCCTCCAATATCTTTCATGGCTAGTTTAGTAGCTTCAAGTGCATTTACATGGAACTCCTCCATTTTTGCGTGAACGGCCTCGACGACGACTATCGCATCATCTACCACAATACCAATTGCCAATACTAATGCGAATAGCGTAATTAAGTTAAGCGTAATTCCAAATAACTGCATGAAAAAGAAGGTTCCAATTAAGGATACTGGAACAGCAATAGCAGGAATTAAAGTAGAACGCCAATCGCCCAAGAAAATAAATACCACTAAGGAAACCAACAAGAACGCTTCAATCAATGTGTGTATTACTTTTTCGATTGAAGCATCCAAAAATTTAGAAACGTCATATCCAATTTCGTAATCCATCCCTTTAGGAAATGAAGTTCCCTTTATTTCTTCTAATTTCTTTTTTACATTCTTAATAACCTCACTGGCATTACTTCCGTAAGATTGTTTGATTACAATTGCAGCAGATGGTTTTCCATTTAATTTTGAATATAAATTGTAGTAGGCATTTCCAAATTCAACATCGGCTACGTCCTTCAAACGAAGCAATTCTCCATTTGGGTTTGATTTAAGAACAATATTTTCATATTGCTCTTTTGTGGTATAGCGACCAGGATATTTTAAAACATATTCAAATGCTTGGGATTTCTTTCCTGAGCTTTCACCTAATCTTCCAGGTGATGCTTCAAAACTTTGATCATCCAATGCTTTCATTACTTCATCAGAAGAAATTTTGTAAGCAAACATTCTATCTGGTTTCAACCAAACTCTCATCGAATATTCTCTGTCTCCAAGAACATCTGCGTCTCCAACTCCTTGAACACGTTTTAACTCTGAGAGTAAATTGATATCGGCAAAATTATAAAGGAAATTCACATCCAAATTTGGATCTTTACTGTATATATTGATGTACAGCAACATATTAGATTCTTCGCGTGTAATTTTTACCCCTTCACGAACAACAATTGGAGGAAGCTTGTTCACAACGGCTGCAACACGATTCTGAACGTTAACCGCAGCAATATTTGGGTCCGTTCCCAATTCAAAAACCACCTGTATCGAAGCTTCTCCATCATTACCTGCATCAGAGGCAATGTATTTCATTCCTGGAATTCCATTTATTGCTCTTTCCAAAGGAATCACTACCGATTTAATCATCAATTCTCCATTTGCACCAGGATAATCGGCAGTAATATTTACTTTTGGAGGTGAGATAGAAGGAAACTGCGTAATGGGCAATTGTATTAAAGCTAAAATACCTAAAAATACAATTATAAGCGAAATAACAATAGACAGTACTGGTCTTTGTATAAATTTATTAAACATAATACTTGTTTTGAATGATTAAAAATCGCTATTATTTGATTAATTCTAAATGATTAAAAATCTGTTCAGAAGGGACCAACTTAGGTTTAATTTTCTCATTTTCTTTTACAGTTTGAATTCCATCCATAAGGATTTTATCATTTTTAGAAAGTCCAGATTGTATAATGTATATATTTGATAATCGCTGTTTTATAATAATATTTCTTGATTTGACATTATTGTTTTGATCAACAACGTAAACATATATTTTATCTTGAATTTCAAAAGTAGCTTTTTGAGGTATCATCAAAGCGTCATGAATTGGAACTACCAATTGTACTTTTCCTGTTTCACCATTTTTTAATAGTAATTCAGGATTTGGGAACTTTGCTCTAAAAGCAATGTTTCCAGTGTTGTTGTCAAATTCACTTTCAATCGTTTCAATTTGACCTTGATATTTATGTTTTTCACCGTTGGATAGTAACAAGCCTGCTTTATTATTTATATCGTTTTTGGCTCTGGATTTATAATCTAAATACTCCACTTCCGACATATTAAAATAGGCGTAGATTTCTCTATTATTTGAAATTTTTGTCAAAATGGTTCCTTCATCAATCAAACTCCCTTTTTTAAATTGAATTCTATCAATGGTTCCATCAAAAGGTGCTTTAATTTTTGTGAATGAAAGATGTGTTTCAGCCGTGACTACATCGGCATTGGCTTCTTCTAATTTGGCTTTAGCCATTGCTAATTCCGATTTAGAAACGATGTTTTTATCGGCTAAGGTTTTAGTGTTTTGATATTCAATCTGGACTATTTTAGCATCGGCTTTTGCTTTTGAATATTCTGCTTGATATAATTTTGGCATAATGCTAAACAACAATTGCCCAGACTTTACTGATCTGCCTTCATCAACATATAAGTTTTCCAGGTACCCTTTTTCTTGAGCTCTTATCTCTACATTTTGTAAAGATTGTATTTGTGCAATGTATTCTTTTGTAAAAGTGGTGTCTTTTACAACTGGTTTTGTAACAGTAAATTCAGATATTTCTACAACTTCTTTCTTGTCAGATTTACAGCTTGCTAAATTCATTACCGCACAGATGCTAAGAAGGATTACAATTTTATTCATGGTTTTATTTTTTAATAAATGATTTTAGATTGAAATTCCTAAGAACACAATCTGCTTAAAATTTAGTTAGAACTTTAAATCAAAGTCTAAATAGTGAGAAGGTGACTTTAAATTATGAGAGTGTTTTGTGAAGTAATAATTTGATTCTCAAATAGAATCAGTGATAATCCCAATATTTTTTCCATTGCATTTGTTTTTTATTGGATACAAAGATGCTATTCACAGGCTTTAAGAAGCCTTAAAATTGACCTTAAAAAGACCTTAAAAATGGAAGGAGTTTAATGATAATAGGAGGTAAGCTCAGATTAAGATATATGCACAACAAAGTTTGATGGCACATTAAAGGAATGTAAATCCATCAATTTTGAATCGATACAAAAACTTACGATCTAGATATGAAATAGGAGTTGGAATAAATTAGTGTTTTTAGAAGGAACACTATAAACTATTTTTGCTTTATGAAGCGTAAGAATGCGTTGTACGATTCGCAAACCAAGACCAAATCCAGAAGTTCCGTTTGAATTTTTTCCGCGCATAAAAGGCTGAAAGAGATTTTTTTGTTCTTTTTCATCCAATGTATTTCCAGTATTTGAAACGGAAATAATGAGGTTCTGTGCCAAACAGCTAATTTTCACTTTTGCTTGTTTGTTATCGGAGTAAACAAAAGCATTTTTTAAAATATTGCTAAAAGCTATTTCCAATAATTTTTTGTTACCGCGAATTTCAAGTAGAGAATCTAAGTTTTCGCTTTCTTCCATTTCAAAAAGAATGATAAAATCAGGAAATATTTTATTCAATTTTTCAATAGCCGTAAATAGGATTTCATCAAGTCGGTGAGTTTCTTTATTCTCGTATTTTTTGTTATCTAATTTAGATAAAATCAATAAAGAAGTAATCACTTCAGTCAGTTGATTAACATCATTCAGTATAATGTTTAAGAAGTTTTTCGAATTGGAGTCAATTTCATTTCCACCAATTTTATTTTCTATTTGGGAAGTGATTCTGGATAATGGAGTTCGCAATTCATGCGAAGCATGGGCGGTAAATTCTTTTTGTTTTTGATAAGAGACTTCAATTCGGTCCATCATAAAATTAAATTCAGTGGCAATCAAATCGATTTCGTTTTTATTGCTTTTTGCCTCAACTCTGGTGTCGAGATTATTCTCGTTTATTTTTTTAATTTTTTGATAAAAGGAACTTAAAGGTTTCATTGTTTTTTTGACGGTGAAAGACGTCAAAACCCAACAAATTGCAGTAAAAAGCAAGTATGATAGGATAAGAATATATTCTAGATACACTAATTTCCTTTTACCATAACTATCATTTGCAGAAATTAAGACATAATAATCTTTGGCATTGGTATCAAAGAAAACACCAAATAATTCATTCGAGCCTTGTTTTTTGAAAAATGTTTTATTCTTTTTTAGAAATTTTAAATCGGCCACCGACCAGTTAATTTTAGTACCATCAACACTACTGTATATTAATTTGAAGTTTGAATCAAAGATCAGTTTCTTTTCGTTATACAATTCATTAGTAGAATTTTTATCTATCAATCTCATTATTTTGTAATCGACGTCTTTAACATTTGCCAATAATTTGATGGTCGACAGCGCTTTTATTTCCAAGCGATCGTTAAATTCCTGTTTTCTAAAATTAGAATACAAGACAAAAATAAACGCAGAAGCCAAGCCAAATAAGACTGTAAAAAGCAAACTTACTAAAAGTGATATTCGATTTTTTAAAGTCATTCGGTTTCTTTTAAATAATATCCGTACCCAATTTTTGTATGGATTAGTTTTACCGGATGGTCTTTGTCTATTTTTTTTCTTAAAAAATTAATGTAAACTTCTATTGTATTTTGGTTCGTTTCTATATGATAGTCCCACAATTTTTCGGCTATAAACTGTTTTGAAAGTACATTTCCGTTTGCATTCGCTAATGTCAATAACAATTTAAACTCTTTGGGTGTTAATTTTATTTCTACTTCAGACCGAAAAACTTTCATTTCGGTTTCAAAAATTTCTAAATCCTGAATCACAATTTTTTCCTTAGCTTGTTGAGGCGTTTCCTTTCTTCGCAAAAGCGAATTTACTCTGGCAAATAATTCTTCAAAATGAAAGGGTTTTACCAAATAGTCATCGGCTCCATTTTCAAAAGAAATCAGTTTATCTTCAATTTCGCTGAAGGCGGTAAGCATTATGATAGGAGTTTTTTTGTCTAATTCGCGAATGGTTTTGCAAACTTCGATTCCGTTTTTCCCGGGAACATTAATATCAAGGATGATTAAATCGTATTCGTTAGGTTTGTATTTTTTGAGCAATAACAAACCATCATAATAAGGAGTGCATGCGAAAGCTTTTGAAGCAAAAAAAGTCCCAATTTCTTTCGATAAAGTAAAATCGTCTTCAAGTAATAAAATTTTCATAAGAATTAGATTTTTGAAATTGTGACTTTTATAAAACTGACAGGTTTTTGAAACCTGTCAGAGTATTGTAGTATCAATTTTTCATCACTTTCTTCTCCCTTTACTTCGGAGAAGGTTGCGGTGAGGATATTATTTAAAATAAGAAAAAGTTTCTTCGTTTTCTAACTTCAATAAAGTTTCATAAATAAGTTTAATTACATTTTCAACATCGTCACGGTGGACCATTTCAACCGTTGTATGCATGTAACGCAGTGGCAAAGAGATTAATGCTGATGCAACTCCGCCATTGCTATACGCAAAAGCGTCTGTGTCAGTTCCCGTAACACGAGAGGAAGCCAATCGCTGGAATGGAATTTCTTTAGCCATAGCAGTTTCAAGAATTAGTTCTCTCAAATTATTTTGAACCGCAGGCGCGTAAGTCACGACAGGACCTTTTCCTATTTTTGTATCTCCTTCAATTTTCTTGTCAATCATTGGAGTAGTCGAGTCATGACATACATCCGTGACAATAGCAACATTTGGTTTAATTGTTTTGGTGATCATTTCGGCACCACGAAGACCAACTTCTTCCTGAACAGAATTAGTAATGTACAACCCGAAAGGAAGTTTTATCTTGTTTTCGTGTAACAAACGAGCTACTTCGGCAATCATAAACCCACCCATACGGTTATCGATAGCGCGACAAACAAATTTGTTTTCGTTCAAAATCATAAATTCATCAGGATAGGTAATCACGCAGCCCACATGGACACCCATTTTATCGACTTGTTCCTTAGTTTCACAGCCAATATCAATGAATAGATTCTCAACTTTAGCCACTTCCTCATCTTTCTTTCTATTTCGAGTGTGAATAGCGGGCCAGCCAAAAACACCTTTTACAATTCCGTTTTTAGTGTGAATATTTACTCGTTTTGAAGGAGCAATTTGGTGATCAGAACCTCCGTTTCTAATGACATAGATTAAACCGTCATCAGTAATATAATTCACATACCAGGAAATTTCATCTGCATGACCTTCAATTACTACCTTATATGGAGCATTTGGATTTATAATTCCTACAGCAGTACCGTAAGTGTCCGTTATAAAAGTATCAACGTAAGGTTTCAAATAATCCATCCATAATTTTTGCCCATCACTTTCATAACCAGTAGGCGAAGCATTATTAAGATAGTTTTCTAAAAATTCAAGTGACGACTTTTTTAATATTGATTTAGAACTCATAAAATTATTTTTTTGCTAAATTATAAATTTGGCATTACAGTTGTGTATATATTGTATAATTTTGGCAATTAAATTTTCCTACTAATGAAGATGATTAAACTTTTCTTATTTTTTCTTTTTACTACAATATATGTCAATGCACAAGTTACCCAAAAAGATACGACCAAAATGGGCTATGTATTGACTGAAAGCGATACCATACTTAATGACACCATACAATTACCAGAATTAGTAGTCTTTAAAGAGAAACTCGATCCCGAAGCAAAAAAGCAATTTTTAATCCTTCAAAACCGAGTATATAAAACGTATCCTTATGCAAAACTGGCATCGGAACGATTGACTATTCTTAATAAAGGAATGGCAGCACTTAAAACGAATAGGGAAAAAAAGAAATATTTCAAGATAGTAGAAGATTACCTTAGTAATGAATTTGAATCTAAACTCAAAAAGCTATCGCGTAAGCAAGGCCAAATACTTGTAAAGTTAATTCATCGTCAAACAGGGACAACGACTTACGATCTCGTTAAAAATCTCAAAAGCGGTTGGAAAGCTTTTTGGTCTAACACGGCAGCGAGTATGTTTGACATCAACTTGAAAACTAAATATGCTCCGTACGATGTTAACGAAGATTATTTGATCGAAACCATACTGGTAAGAGGGTTTGAATCTGGACGATTACAAAATCAAAATCCAGCAACTCCAGTAGATTATGACAACCTTACGGATTCGTGGTTGTCCAAAGTGCAAAAAACAAATTAAAACTTTCATTTGGGCGTTTCCCTTTATAAAAAAGAGGCTATTATCAATAAAGGTAATAGCCTCTTTTTTATAAACGGTCGGGCTATTCACTACAAGTCCTCATAAAGTTGCGTTTCCCTCCACTTTTCTGCGTGCTTTTCGCTGCTATCCCTAACGCGGGCAACGAATCAGCGACTTTGTTATTTTTATATAGGAAAAATTTCTAACAGCTAGGGCTATTTCATTCCATTTTCTTGTCGGTTTTACTTTCCTTTTTTAACCTAGTACAACATACCGCGGACTTTGTCACTTCGAAAAGAGAGACCTCATTGACTAGTATTCATTTGTTACCTTATATATAGGACTGTACTTTTACTACCTATATATAATGACAAACACGGTTTTTGCTGATAAAGTCAACCTTTTTCGTGGGTGAGTCCCATCCCGACGATTCAGGATCGGAAGTAGATCAAAAAAAAATACTTTCAAAATTCACGTTTTCAGCGAGTTAAAGCAAACGTTAAGAAAACATCAAAAAAAAGGTTTAAAAAAGCTTGAATAACGCAATAAAGAGTGTAGTTTTGCACCCGCGACAGCTAATAAGTTCATTAAAAGATTGTCAAGTGAGTATAGGGTTTAGGATTAGAAATCATTTCTAAAAATAAATGAAAAAAAGCTTGTGAGATTTGATTTTGCTTATTACTTTTGCACTCCGCAAAACATGCAAAGTTCCTTGAAAGACTGGTAAGAAAAGATAAAGAAATTGAGGATTTAAATCTTCAAAAAAAACTTTAAATTTTTCTTGCGAGATTAGAAAAGAAGTTGCACTTTTGCACCCGCTTTGAGAGACACTTTAATTAGTTTTAATCAAGGCAAAGAAACTGAAATAAATTCGGTTTAAACAAGAAGAACACGTTCCTAGACATATTGAATTGACAGCCGTTTTAAGAGAGATCTTAAAACAATAATAAGAGAGTAATAGAATTGAAAGATTTGAAAAAACCACTAGAACTTCAGTCAAATAACAATAGCTTAATTTATTAAGCAAACAATATACGATGAAGAGTTTGATCCTGGCTCAGGATGAACGCTAGCGGCAGGCTTAACACATGCAAGTCGAGGGGTATAGTTCTTCGGAATTAG